>NZ_ANAH02000023.1 GCF_000335475.2 Cystobacter fuscus DSM 2262
CTGAGAGCGGGGCACGCAGACAAGAGGGTCCTCCAGGAACCTGGGAGGTGCTGACGACTCCACGTCGAAGTGGCCGGAGGGCAACCGGAAGAAAGCCCAGGCCCGAGGGAGATGGGCGCCCGACTCCCGCGGGAGCGAAGGACGGGTGGCGGTGGTAGCGCGCTGGCGAAGGAAACGAAGCCGGGCGTGAAGGTCGTCAGGAAGTCGGAGTGCCTCGTAGTACCGCTGAAGCAGGGGAACGCACCCGGGCGGACCCTGTGGAGGGAAGGGGGCACCGGAACATGGAACCGAGGGAGGGAAAGATGGCGGGGACACCGAGCCCTACAACCGTCTCAACGAAACTCCAACGGATAGCGACGCTGGCGAGCAGCTCATCCAGCGCAGGGTGCGAGAAGGGGTGTCACCGACTCGCAGCGAAACCATGAGCCGAGGAGCCGGATGCGGGAATTCTGCACGTCCGGATCTGTGGGGGGCCGGGGTGGGCAACTGCCCCGGTCTACCCGACAGGGGATGCGGCGCCGAAACGAGTTGTTTGACACCTTTCGCGGCGGGTCAAGCCGTGGGGGACTCCAACTGAGGGACTGACGGCTTTTCGCGCGGCACGATCGCGCCAACCCGGAAGGCGGCGGTGACCGCGGTGAATACCAGGGTGAGCAGCGAGGCCACCACCGCCGATTCATAGACATCGGCCGTGACAAAAGTGCGCCCGGCCACGGTCACGCTCCCCGCGGGCGCGAAGGCGAATTTGATCGGGTATTGGACCGCGCTCACGGCCCAGATGAAGCAAGGCAACAGCCAGTAGCTCGCCCGGGTCACGGCCGCGCGGTTCGGGGGGAATCGGCTCTCGACCAGCGCGAAGAGCTGGAAGAACACCCAACCGGTGAACATCCAGCCCAGGAAGTTCGTCAGAGGCACGCCGAAATAGCCGCTGGGAGAGCGGTAGGAAGCCCCCCCGAGGACGGTCGTGACAATCGGATCGAAGGTAAAGTCGTAGCCGGTGAGGATGAAGCTCGCGACCAGGGGCGTGGTGAAGCGATTGAATCCCCCGGTGTCGCAAGGGTGTTGTCGCACGAGGAGCCGGGCCAGGGTCCAGGCCAACCAGCCGAGAAACGCATAGCTGATCGCCACAAGGGGCGGCACGCCCAGCAACTTGAGACCCGTGGCGTTGTGCACGAAGAAGCCGAACGGGAAGCCCGTGGCGATGCTGCTCGCCTCGAGCACGAAGGCGACGGCCACGGCGAACACCAAGAAGAGTCCGGTCCCCCTCCAGCCGTTGGAAAGGGAGGCGTGGGTCACGACGAACAGCACGGTGCACAGGGCCTGCAGACCGAATGCGACTCCTCCGCCATCCGAGCCCGCCGGAACGGTCGACCCCAGGAAGAACAGGAGCCAGAGCGCCGCGAAAATCCAACACAGTCTCAGTCTAACCAGCGCCGGGTCTCGGCCGCCACCGCTCGTCCGCTGTTGTTCTTGCTCGTCCATCGTTTTCCCCTACCTCGAGGAGACGCCTGGCAAGACCGCTTCCTCGCCAGGGGGTTCTGACTGCATGATTGGCCTTGTAGGGCCGGTGCCGAAGACGGGCGTTGGCCGCGCTACTGCGCGACGATGTCGATTGTCTTCGTTTGGAGGTCCCTGTCGCGCATCACTTTCCTGACGAGCGGGCCCACCACGCGATTGCTCATGAGGCGGATGCCCACCGCGCGAACGACCCGCTGCGCCTCGTTGGCGGGAGTGAAGAGCTGCCTCGACTTCAGCGAGTCGCGCTGCATGTTCTCGACGAACGGGCGCAGCTTCGCCTCCCACTGCGACAGCGCTCGTTCCAGGTCGTCCGGGTGCTTCTCCAGCATGTTGCCCAGCAGCTCTCCCCCGGCCAGACCGGTCGACACGCCCATGCCCGAGTACAGGGTCAAGCACCACGCGGAGTCGCCCACCAGCACGACCCGCCCCTTGTGCCAGCTCGGCATGCGGACATGGTTGGTCGAGTCGAACAGACGCTCGTCCGCGGCCTCGAACTCATTGAGCAGATGGCTCAGCACCGACCCCGGCTTTTCCGGGCCGTACGCCTTGCGCAGCGAGTCGATGGGACGGCCGCGGAACTGCGCGGCCACGTCCTCGACGCGGTAGGAGAAGAGCAGGGTGGGGTTGTGGTTCGCGAAGGGAAACACCCACGCCGACCGTCCCGCCTCGGCCAGGACCAGCCCTTCGTGCGTGGCGTAGCCCTGCACGGGATTGCGTAGGACGCAGGCGGCGATCATGTAGTTGAGCGGGTGGAGGAAGTCCTCGTGCGGACCAAAGACGAGCTGCCGGACGGTCGAGCGCATGCCGTCCGCGCCCACCACGAGGTCGAAGCGTTCGGTCGTGCTCGTCCCGCTCGTCTTGTGGGTCAGCGTGACGTCCACCCCGCGCTCGTCCTGCTCGATGCGGGTGGGGACCGTCGCGAAGCGGACCTCCACCTCCTTGGGCAACGCATCGAACAAGGAATTCTCCACGTCACCGCGCAGCAGCGGGAGCGGCGCGCCGGGCGCGTCCACGAAGGACATGCCCTTGGTCCGATGATTGGCCCGGTCAATCTCGTAGGTCGCCATCATCGGGGAGTTGCGATCGACCAGGGTGTCCAGCACCCCGAGCCGACTGGCCGACGCCTTGCCGGTACCGAACAGGCCAATGAAGTAGCCGCCCTTGCGGCGCTCGGGTGCCCGCTCGATGAGCACGGGCTCCCAGCCGAGCTTGTGAAGCCGGATGGCCGTGGCGATGCCGCTGATGCCGAGTCCAACAACCAGGACGCGACGACGAGGTGTCGTGGAGTTCGTCATGATGTCCAGACAGTAAAGAGCGGCGGCACTCGTCACCAGAGCGCGGCTTGGGGCGGAAATCGGCTTGGATTGGGGTCAGCGGCGGTGCTGCTCTCGCCAGGCCCGGGGGGTCCTGGCGTGGACGCGCCGGAAGGTGCGGATGAAATGGGTGACGTCGGTGTAGCCCACCTGGCCCGCGATGCTCTCGACACTGGCTTCCGTGTCCAGCAGGCGCCGCCGGGCCTCGACCATGCGGTGCTCGCGCAGCCAGTCACCCACCGTCAGCCCCGTCTCCTTGCGGATGACGTTGGCCAGGTGCGAGGGCGTGCACCCCACCGCCGCCGCGACGTCCTGGAGCGAGAGGGGCCGCAAGCAGTGCGCCTCGATGAAGGCGAGCGCATCGTGCACGAGCCCGCCGCTCATGGCCGGCGCGAGAGGCGCGTGCTCCTGCAACTCGCGCAGGAGCTCCGTGACCAGCAGGACGAACCAGGCGTACGTCGCGTTCTCCGCGCCCCACCGGGCTTCTCGCAGCTCGGCCTCCAGCTCGGCCACCCGGTGCACGATTCGCTCCCACCGCGCTTGTCCGGGCCGCAGCCGGAGCAGTCCCCGGACGAAGAGGCTTTGAGCGGGAGTGGGCTTCACCGCTCCACGGTTTCGAGGCGGTTCTGGCAACCACTCCGGTCCGAGCGAGCGGAGCAGCAGCGGTTCGAAGCCCACGAGCCATCCCTCGAGGTTGCCCATCTCGAGGGGCTGGTGCTCCATGCCCGGGGGGACGAGGTGGATGTCCCCCTCATGGACCTCGAGCGGCTCCAGGAGACGGGCTCGCCCCCTTCCCGCCGTCAACACGAAGATCATGAAGAAGGTCGAGACGAGTGGCCCGGGCGGAATCACGGGCCGCTGCCCTGGAATGCGAATGACACGCAAGGGCAGGCCGCCGGCGCCCATCGCGTCCAGGGTGAGGAGATGGGGAGGCGAGTGCTGAGGCGTGCGACGCATCCGCTAGGGGCAGTTCACCGGCTGCACGGTGTAGCGGATGGGGTTGGTCAGTCCCGGCGCGGTGATGGTCACCGCATAGGTATGGCCCGCCTGTGTGGTCCAGCCCTGGGGGTTGAAGCGGATGGCGTAGGCGGAGCCGTAGTTCGCGAGCAACTGCGTCACGGTGACCGGAGCGGGCTGCCCGTTGTCCGTGACGGTGACCTGCGCGCTCGCGAGGTTGGCGCTGGACGCGTAGGTCTGTACGGACCACCCGGTGACATCGACCGAGCTCTTCCCCGGGATGTGGATGGCACCGAGGGGGACGGGGCCCGGCGGTGGCCAGGCGGTCCAGGCGCGGTTGGCACTCCCGCTGCCGCCGATGACCCAGTGGCACGAGCCTCCTGTCGTTCCTCCAATCCCCACCGACCCGAGCTGATTGGAGAGGAACCAGCGGCGATGGCCGAGCGTGGTCGCGTTGCCGGAGTCCGACATGTACAGGTCGATGCAGCCCACGGCCCGGCCCGAGCAGATGTTGCTCTTGCCAGCGGCCTCCGCGCCACCGGAGGTGTAGCAGCTCCAGCTGGAGGGCGGACTGTGATTCAGGCTGTTGTTGGCGTCCATCATGAGCGCGCACTCCTGGGCCTTCTGATTGCGCGTCGCATCGGTGGTCACCGCGGGCAGCTCGGCGAGGAAGCGGTAGAGGTTGATGAGCCGCAGCGAGTTGGCGCGGGCGCTCGCCCCCAGGTCGCCCGCGATGCACCCGTTCACGGCTCCGCTCCAGGTGCCCTCGGAGAGGTCCGCGCGGTCACACTTCCAGCGCAGACACACCTGGGTGGCGCGATCGCCGGTGATGTTCGAGCAGGAGGGGGGGGAGCCCGCATCCGGAATCCCCGCGTCCGGCCCCGCATCCGGAAGCTGTGAGCCCGGCCCCGCATCCTGAAGCTGCGAGCCCGGCTCCGCGTTTCCGGGCGCGTTGACTCCGCTGTCCACCTCGTCTCCTTCTCGGACTTCCCCCACGCAGGCGGAGGACTGCACCGCGGTGGCGGCGACGAGGCACAACATCCGGAACGGGCCCAGGCTTGAGAGGTGGCGCATGGGGTCAGGATATTCGATCTCCGGCTCGGGTCCCGCGTTTCGAATCCTTTGACACCTTCCCGGGGGGGTAGAACATGGGCGCCATGTCTCTCGTTCTGCCCTCGTTGCTGTGGACGCTCCTGGGCGCGGCGCCCACGGCGTCCGATCCGCTGTGCGCCGGACGCGCGCCCTGCCAGGTCGTCGAGACGCTCCATGGAGGCAAGGATGCCCGGGGCCAGCCCCTGCGCGTGGTGCGCCTGGACCTCGGGTGGTTCTCCTCCGACGATGCCCCCGAGGAGAAGGGCCGCAAGTTCGGCGCGGGCCGCCGCGCCAAGGGCAGCCTCGTGGAGGATGACTGCGCGGCCTCCGAGTGGTGGTTGGTCTCGCCGGACACTTCCCAGCTCCTGCTCGCGGTGTGCAACGACGGCTACGGCAGCGCTCAGAAGGGCGAGGACGTGGTGAAGGTGAAGAACGGCCTGTTCTCCCACGTGCAGTCGGGGGGCGACAGTCAGCGCTGGCTCCACACCCGCGTGTGGCGGCTGTCGCCGCTGGAGCGGGTGCGCGAGGGGCACGTGAACTTCCTCATGGGCCAGGACGACGTGGAGGATCGGACCGCGTGGGACTTCAGCACGCTCCAGGGCAGCCGATTCCTCGGGCCCGAGACCTGCCAGGATGGCCCGTTCGCGCCCAACAAGCGCACGCTGCCCTATCTGCCCCGGGTGCCCCTGGATGCGGCCTACGTGGACGAGGGGTGGAAGCGGGTGGGGCTGGGCACCTGCGCGTTGCAGGCGAAGAACGTGACGCTCGGCAAGCTCAAGGGCGCGCGGGACGCTTCGCTCAAGGCGCTGCTGGTGGCGCCGGGCACGTTGATCCTCGAGGTGCGCGACAACCTGTGGGTGGGCACGGGCGGCAAGACGTGGCGCGAGGAGGACCACCTGGAACTGTGGCTGGGCGCGAAATCCCCGGAGGCGCTGACGGGGTGTGGCAAGCCCGAGGCCGATGAGCGGCTGGTGCAATGGGGCATCAGCATCACCACGGGACTGGTGTTCCCGGGGTATGGGCCGCCGCGTGGGGAACTGGGAGTGGAGCGGGTGGAGTTGCGCGGGAAGTCCGGTGAACTCGAGGGCTACCGGCTCAAGCTGACGCTGCCCGGGCGCTTCGCGGGCATCGGCATCGCCTATAACGACAGCGACGAGAGCGGGAAGCCGGAGCGGACGCTGGCCACCAGTCCGTTGAAGTTCTCGCGGCCGGAGACGCTCAACATCGTGCGAGACGTCCCCCGTGCGGAGGGCACCTGCGTGGTGCGGGGCCAGGCGTTGGAGGTGGTCGTCGCGCCCCCTCGGCTCCAGGGGCTGGAGGTCGCCGTGCTACCCTCGGGTCCGTCACCGTCCGTTGCTCATGGGCGATGAAGGAGGGCACATGCCGCGCGTCTCGAGCCACCGCAGGAACCTGGCCAGGTCCTCCACATGGAACGACGCGGAGGCCGCGGCCTGCTTCCGCCCCCGCAGGATTTGTACGGTCGGTATTCCCAGTTTGTTCCCGGCGTCTATCTCCGAATGGGGATTGTCTCCCAGAACGACGACCTCCTCTGGTCTCAATCGACAGGCTTCGAGGAACTCGCGGAAGATCGCCTGCTTCCCTTTGCGCTCGGGCTCACCGAGGGCATCGACGATGATGCGGTCGAAGTAATGAGCAATCCCAAGACATTCTATCTTGCTCTCTTGCAGGCGCCGGAATCCCGTCGTGACGAGGATGCGCAACCCGGGGACCTGTTCGATGATTTGAATGTCAGGATAGGGCATCAGCTCGCAGTTCAAGCGAAATCCCGCGAACAGACCTCCGAGCCTGTCCAGGACTTCCGCCGAGAGACCATGGAGCCTGGCGATCTCGTCGAGAGGACGATCCCATACCTGCTCCATGATGTCGGCGATCCGCGCGGCCTTCAATTCACCGCAACCCTCGAGAACTTCCCGCAGCGCGGTGAGCATCGGTCTGGCCGCTTCTTCGGGAACGCTCCGCGCCGGAAACAGCGTGTCGTCCAGGTCGTAGATGACTGCTTTCAACATGGGGTCGGTTCCGCGGAGAGGGTGTCTGAGGACTCGAGCTTCGACACCCCTCTCGAGCGAGCTGGGCGGAGGCGCGCGCGGGACTACCCGGCCTGCGAGCACCCATTCAAATCCACGTCGCTGTACACGCCCTTGTTGAACATATAGGCTTCGATGAAGTCATGGTGACGGCTCACGAGCCGGTTGATATACAACTCGAGCCCCTCGGACGGCGTCCCCTTGACACCCAGGGCCACGGCTTCGAAGGAGAAGTCACCGGTTTGTGGACTGTTCACCACGGAAACCAGCCCATAGGTGAAGTGACAGCCTCCCACGACGTTCGACCCGGACACGCGCACACGCGAGCCATCCGGGCACTCCGCGGGCAGGTATCCCGCTGCGAGCAAATCCGTCAGATTGACCGCGTAGGCATTGTTCTGCGCCAGGATGGACTGTTGCTTCTCGACCAGCGCTTTCAACTCACGAATGGCTTCGCATTCGAGGCTCCCGGTATTGAACGAGGGGTCCTCTGCTAGTGCGGGAAGCGCCCACGAGAAGGACAAACCGACGGCCACGGAGAACGAGCGCATTGTACGACTTCGCATGGAGTTCCTCCCTTTTTGCTCTTAAGGGTATTACTGCCATCCCCGCGACGCTGCCATCCCCCAATCCCGCGAGGCGGCTCTCCCCCATCCGAGGGAGGAGGTGGAACCCGGACGGTCAGGATCGTGCCAGGCAGGCCTCTTCGTAGTCCCAGCGGTCCTGCTCGCGGCCTGTATTCAACACCCGTTTCAATTCATCCCATGAGACGGAGGGCGGCACATCGATGGCAATCAGACCTCGAAGGTGGCTCTGTTCCGTCAAACAGCCCAGTTGCTTGAATGTTTCACGCACTTCGGGAACTTCGTCGTGATTGTACACGACGACACGGAACGTGCTGTGTCCCGAGGGGTGGACGACCTCCTTGTAGAGAAGCTGCCCCGCCTCCAGCTCCGCCCGGACAACGTCCTCCACGGCAATGCCCGTCGCGAAGAAGGGAATGTTGTCGAGCTTGTAGAGATTTTCATCCATCGTGATGGCCCAGAGCGTTTCCGCACTGACGGGAGGATACCCATCCTCATCCTGCTCGAGACGGAAGAGGATCTTGACGTGTTGAGCGGTTGATGTCCCTGTCATGATGTATGTGGCTCACGGCTCTTTGTCGCTCTTCTTGATATTGCAATCCCTGCAGAGGACCTGGCCGTTATCTGGCGCGCCTTCGCCTCCCTTTGCTATTGCGGCACCGTGTTGACCCCTGCGCAGGGGCCATCTGCGCCTATCAGGGAAGGGCGAGGTTCTCCACGGTGATGGAGCGCGGTCCCTCTTCGCTCAGCGTCAGGGTGAGACCCTCGAGCGGGGCTCCCGCCGCGGCCCTCGCCTCGACGAAGACGGAACCAACCGCTCCGGGGAGAATGGCTTGTGAGGGGCCAAATTGGATGCCTTCCAGCGGCATCCCTTCGTTCGCCACCAACAGCGCTTTCACCACTCTCCACGGTTCCGTCCCGGTGTTCTGGACGGAGAGCCGCACGGCCACGCTGTGGAACGAGCGGAAGAGCACCCCATCCGACATGGACAGGGAGCTCTCCGTGCTCCTGGCCTTGTCAGCACCGAACACCTTCTTGCGGAGTTCGTCGAAACCCAGTTCTCCGTTGAGGAAGAGCCTCAGCAGCCCTCCATGCGCCTTCAATTGTCCGTGAAGGGATTGGTTCTCCTCGTCCAGACGTTGACTCCTCGCTCGTTCCTCCTCGAGTTCCTGCCAGAGCGATGCCCGGGAACGCTGGTCATGGAACACATCGATCTGATGGGTCACCTGTTCCGGGTGGGCGACCAGCATGAAGGTCACGCCTTGCTCGGGAGGGTCCTTCTCGAAGTGCACTCTGAGCCGCAACCGCTCGCCCGGAGCCAGATCCGGTGGAGGAATGAAGCTGATACTGCTTCGTCCCCGAAGCACACTGCCGAAGCGGACTTCCTCTTCCAGGTCGACCGAAGCGGGTTGGTCGAAGACGAAGCCCGTCAGACTGCCGCGGTGGATGCAGATCTCCGGCGTCTGCGCGGCGGACTGTCGTGACAAATCCATGCGCTGCCTGTCCGGACAAGAACGTGGGGGGCTCGATGTCGCCTCGGGAGTCGCGTGTCGCAGCGCCAGCGAGAGAAACAGATACAGGGAGGAGGGGTGCATGGAAGGCGCAACTCCAACATGCCATCAATAGGCGAAGTGACTCACGGTCTCCACATACTGCAAGGCGGTGATGACGGCCTTTCCTGGCCGGCTTCCGGGTTTCATGGGGACCCCCCTCCTGTCGTATTCCGCCGCCAGACGAATGCAGACCGGCAGGCTCTCACCCGTGTGAAGGATGATTCGGGTGAAGTAGCCGTGAACCCGGTCGCCTTCGAAGAACAATTCCCCATAGAGCTTCGTCAGAGGCGGGATTTCCTGCCATTGCGAGGCAATCACCGCGGTGGTGTAGGGTCCTTCCTGAACGGTGATGGTCGTGTCGCCTGTGATGATGCGATCGAGCGGGATCATGGAGATCCGATTCCAGTCACGCCGTTCGAAGCCGAAGCGCTTGAGTGTCTCTTGATGGCCCGGGGGGCACTCGGGGGAGGGGCGGGGTCGGGGGGGCGGCGCGCTCGCGCACCCCGCGCTCACACACGCGGCGGAGACCAGGGTGGATTTGATCAGGGAACGGCCCGGATGGGATTTGCGCATCGGTTCTTCCTCGCGGTGTGTCGCGTTGGCGGGCGCGGGGGGCGGTGACTCCAGAAGTTCCGCGCGTGGACCAACTTCGGCCGTCTTCGAGGTGTCTGCCAATTCCTGGCGGAACCCGGCCTCGTGTGGCGGGAGGGACATGGGCAACCCAGTGCGTGGGGTGATGGCCCGCGCCTCCGAGGGAAGAGGCTGGGGGCCTGGTGGGAGGACCAGCGCCGCGAACAGGCTCAGGAGCAGGGCGCGGCTCCTCCCGGACGTGGCCGGGGGGACGGGCGCCGCCAGGGCGCGGGGCGGCTCGGAAACCGGTCGCACCGGCTCCTCGGCGAAGAGCGGCACCCGCCAGGTGTCGTCGGCCCGGGCGAGGGCCTCGTCCACGGCGCGCGCGAGCGCCTGGGCGTCGGCGTACCGGGCCTCGGGTGCCTTCTCCAGCATGCGCAGGCACAGCTCCCCCAGGGCCTGGGGGACGCGGGGATTGCGCACGTGGGGCGGCTCCGGCGTGTGCTCGAGGATGGTGCGCGTCAGGGGCCCGTGCCGGTCTCCGAAGGGCAGGGTGCGCGTGAGCAGGACATAGAGGGTGACTCCCAGGGCCCACCAATCATCCGCGGGCTGGGCGTCATAGCGCTCTCCTTCCCACTCCCGGGCGAAGCGCACGATCTCCGGGCTGCGGTACTCGGGCGTGCCCGGCGGCAGCCGCATCGTCAGGCGTGGGGCCCCCTCGTAGCGGGCCGAGCCGAAGTCCACCAGCACCGGCCGCCCGTCCTCCCGGCGCATGAGGATGTTGGCCTCCTTCACGTCCCGGTGCACCACCCCCGCAGCATGCACCTGCCCCAGGGCTTCCACCACGGGACGCAGCACCTGCCGCGCCAGTTGCTCCGCGGTACACCGGTTCTCCCTTGCCCAGACATCCAGCGGCGGGCCGTCCACCCACTCCAGGGCGAGCACCAGGAAGCGCGGCTTGTCCTCGGGCCACTGGCCATAGCCCAGCAGCCCCACCACCGAGGTGTGCCGCACCCGGCGCAGCGCATCCACCTCGCGCTCGCCCCATATCCCCATGGGCACCAGCTTGAGGGCGAAGCGTCTCCCTCCGCGCTCGGCCCGATACACGCTGCCCGAGCTGCCCGTGGCCAGACACTCCTGGAGGGTGAACCCCGCCACCTGGGTGCCCGGAGCGGGCTCGTTCCCCCTCCACCCACCCCCATCCTGTTCGCCGCGTTCGACGGACATCCCACCTGACCTCCGAAGGCCGCGGAGGCTACCAGCGAGATGATCACATTCCCTGGACCCATCAGGTAGGCGGTCGCGAGGCCGACCCCATCAGAGCACTCGTCTCCGCCTGGAGGAGGCTACCCGCCGGCCCCGCGCTCCACGGCCTCGAGATGCCCCAGGAGCGCCGCCGCGAGCGCGGGCACGAGGACGCGGGGAAGCGCATGGCCCATGCCCTCGAGGGTCACGAGCGTCGAGTGGGGCAGGTTCGCCGCCAGGTGCCGCGCGTTGGGCGCCGGATTGATGGGATCCTCCGGGGTGGCGATGACGAGCGTGGGCACGGTGACGTGGGCCAGCTCCGCGCCGCGCTCCAGGCCGGTGGTGCTGGCGCGCGCGTGGGCGCCCGGGTTGTCGTGCCGGCCGGCGTGGCGGATGATGCGGCGCTCGAGCGCGCGGTACTCCTCCGCGTCGAAGGGCAGCACCCGCCCGTGGAGCCTCCGCCAGTTCTCCACCCGCCAGTCGAGCTCCGCCTCGAGGTCGCGCGGCTCGAACATGTGGCTCCAGAACTCGAGCAGTCCCTCGTCGATGGGGATGGGCGCCGGGCCGTCCGCGAGCGCTGGCGTGCCACCGAGGGCGGGGATGCCGAAGACGGTCGCGCTGAGCAGCCGCTGGGGATGGTCGAGCAGTAGCAGTTGCACGAGCAGGCCACCCAGCGACATGCCCACGACGTGCGCCCGGGAGATGCCGAGCGCATCGAGCACGGCCACGGCGTCCTCGGCCAGCCGGGTGATGGGATAGGGCTTCGTGTCGAAGGCCCAGGTGGAGGCCCCGGTGTCCCGGTGATCATAGCGGATGACCCGGTGCCGCTTGGAGAGCAGCGCCATGAGCTCGTCCGGCCAGGCCAGGCCCGAGGCATTGGCTCCCATGATGAGCAGGATGGCGGGAGCGTCTTCCGGTCCCCAGGTCTCGACCCAAAGAGAGACCCCGTCGGCGACTTCGACGAAGCGTTGCATGTGGCGCTTCCTCCTGTTTCCGAGACACCAAGGGCCCGCCCCCGTCAGGTGATGACGTGAAGCGGGCCCTCGGGCCGACGCGCTCCGCCCGGAGGGGCGGAGGCAGCTCAATTCCTCACAACTCCTCGAGGAACTCGTCGTTGTAGGTGTAGCGGCTGAGCCGCTTGACGAGCGCCTCCATGGCCTCCACGGGCTTCACCGCGAAGAGCATCTGGCGCATCTTCTTCACCTTCTCGTATTCCTTGTGGCCGAAGAGCTTCTCTTCCTTGCGCGTGCCCGACTGGCCGATGTTGACCGCCGGGAAGATGCGCTTCTCCGCGAGGAACCGGTCCAGGGTGACTTCGGAGTTACCCGTGCCCTTGAACTCCTCGAAGATGACCTCGTCCATGCGGCTGCCGGTGTCGATGAGCGCCGTGCCCACGATGGTGAGGCTGCCCGCCTCCTCGGTGGCGCGCGCCGCGCCGAAGATGCGCTTGGGGCGCTCCAGCGCGCGGCTGTCCACGCCGCCCGACAGCGTGCGTCCCGAGTTGTCCACTTCCTTGTTGTAGGCGCGCGCCAGCCGGGTGATGGAGTCCAGGAGGATCATCACGTCCTTGCCTCCCTCCACCAGGCGCCGCGCCCGCTCCAGCGCCAGCTCGGCGATCTTCAGGTGATCGCCCGTGGGCCGGTCCGAGCTGGACGCCAGCACCTCGGCCTTGATGTTGCGGCGCATGTCCGTCACCTCCTCGGGGCGCTCGTCGATGAGCAGCACCATGAGGTGGATCTCCGGATGGTTGGCCACCACCGCCTGGGCAATGCGCTGCAGCATGATGGTCTTGCCCGTCTTGGGCGGCGCCACGATGAGCGCGCGCTGCCCCTTGCCGATGGGCGAGACCAGGTCCAACACCCGCGTCACCATCTCCCGATGGCCGTTCTCCAGCTTGATGCGCTCGGAGGGGTCCACGGACGTGAGGTCGGCGAAGTGCGGCAGGCGGCTCATCAGGTCCAACGGGCGGCCATCCGCCTGCTCCACGCGCTGGATGATGCCCTTGTTGCCCTTCATCTGGGCGAAGGCATTGAGGTACTGCCCCGGGCGCAAGCGCAGCTTCTGCACCAGGTTCTTGGGAATCTCCGCGTCATCCGGAGAGGGCAACAGGTTGCGCTTGAGCTGGCGCAGGTAGGCGTTGGGCCCCTTGGCCTCGGTGTCGAGCACCCCTTCCACCGGGGCGAGCGAGGGCTGGGCGGACACCGGCGGGGGCCTCTGCTGCCGCTCCCCGTGGTGCTGCTGCGGGGCGTGCTGGGGCGCCTGCTGTCCGTGGTGCTGCTGGCCCTGCTGTTGCTGCTGTGCCAGGCGCTGCTGGTACTGCTGCAACTCCTGCGGTGTGAGGAACACCTGCTGGGGCTGGCCGTCCGGACCGGCCACCATGCGGTAGGCCTGTCCTTCGGGGGTGAAGAGCACCTGGGCTCCCCGACGGCGGCGGCGGCGGCGGCGGCGGCGGCCACCCGGTCCGGGCGGGCCGCCCGCGGGCTGTCCAGGCGAGGCCGAGCCCTCGCCGTCATCGGGTCCCTCGTCGCCCTCGTCATCACCGTCATCCACGTCCTGCGCGTCGGCGCGGGCGGCCATGGGGGAGGGGAGCTCGGAGGGATCGCGGTTATCGGTTTCGCTCATGGTCTACTGGGGTGAGGCGCGTTCCTTGAGGGAGGAGTCCCCGCGGAAGCCCTCGAGGTGCAGCGGGCTGTGGGACAGGAGCCCACCGCGGGATCCCCGGGGACGACCTCGCGCGCCTGGCGCGAACCACCCGATGACCGAACCGCTGGCTCCTGGAGCGTCCCGGTGGCCTGGGCCTACCGGGAAGCGCGAGGTGATACTACCAAAGGACACACCGGAAGCCGGGAGAATTTCGTCTTCCGGTGTCGTCCTGTCGACGTCAGCGCACGCTGAGGGTGTAGGGCTGGACCGCCTTGAGTCCGGGTTCCAGCATCCAGGGGGATTCCAGGCCCGCCTCCCGCAGGAACGCTCGCACGGTGGGCGGGAGGAGGGGCTCGGGGGCCGGTGTCAGCGCGGCGCTCACTCCGGGCTCGCCCCCCAGGGAGGAGAAGAAGCCCCGGGCGTCCCCCATCACCTTGAGGTCCACCTCCTCGTCGGCGGGCACCCCGGCCCGCTTGCGCGCCGCCTCCACCGCCTCCATCAGGCCCCCCAGCTGGTCCACCAGGCCCCGCTCGCGCGCCGCCACGCCCGTCCACACCCGCCCCCGGGCGATGGTGTCCACCCGGGCCTTGTCCAGTTTGCGGGACTGCGACACCTGGGTGATGAAGTCGTCATAGGCCGAGTCCACCCAGGCCTGCATGGCCTTCTGCTCGGGCTCCGTCCAGGGCCTCCACAGGTTCACCAGGTCCGGCATGGGGGCGCGGCCGATGGTCTCCGTGCTCACGCCCAGCTTGTCGCCCAGCAGGCCGCGCAGCGCGGGCTTGAGGAAGAAGACGCCGATGCTGCCCGTCAGCGTGGTGGGCAGGGCCCACACCTCGTCCGCGCCCATGGCCGCGTAGTAGCCCCCCGAGGCCGCCACGTCGCCCATGGAGGCGATGACGGGCTTGTGCTTCCTGGCCTCGAGCACGGCGCGGTACATCAGGTCCGAGGCCAGCACCTCGCCGCCTCCCGAGTCCACGCGCACGACGATGGCCGCCACGGACGGATCGTGCTGGGCGCGCTCCAGGGCGAGCACCACCGTCTCCGCGCCCACGGACAGCTCGCCGCCCAGCGGTGACTGGCGGCTCTTGCCCCCGACGATGGTGCCGAGCACCGGCACCACCGCGATGCGGCGCCTCGGGCTCCAGCGCTCGTCCCGCTCGTCGCGCGGCGAGTAGCGGGCGTCATAGCGGGCACCGGGCACCAGCGCCTCCAGCCGGGTGTCGAACTCCTCGGGCGTCAGCACCCCATCCACCAGCCCCAGCTCCTTGGCCCGGTTGGCGGTGAGGATGCCCTCGCTCCACGCCTCCCGGAGCCGCTCGGGCGTCAGGCGGCGCGCCTTCGTCACCCGCTCCACGTCGTGGGCCGTCTGCGTGTCCAGGTAGGCCTCGAGCGTCTCGCGCTGCGCGGGGCTCAGGTCGCGGCGGGTGAGCTGCTCGGGCGCCGTCTTGTAGTCGCCCACCCGCGCCACGTCCCAGCTCACCCCCAGCTTCTCCATCGTCCCGCCCAGGTACGTCACCTGGGCCGACAGGCCGTTGACGAGCAGCGAGGAGGCGGACAGGGCATACACCTCGTCCGCGGCCGCGCCCACGAAGTAGGCCCGGTCATCCACCTGGTACAGCACCGCCATCACCCGCTTGCCCGCCGCGCGCAGCCGGAGGATGGCCTGGTGCAGCTCGTCCGCCTTGCCCCAGTCCACGCCGGGCAGGCCCGCCACCTTGAGCACCACGCCCCGCAGCCGCTCGTCCCGCGTGGCCCCGTCGAGCCAGCGCATCAGCTCCAGGTAGGGATCGCTCCCCACGCCGCCGAGCAGCGCGCCAAGCCCTCCTCGTGCCACCAGCCGATCATCCAGGTCCAACAGCGCCACCGTGCCTCCGCCGAGCCGCGGCGCCGGGTACTTCTGTCCCGACAGGCGCACCGCCACCACGTGGTCCGCGCCGCCGCTCGTGACGCCGCCGGCCGCGTAGGTGAGGCCCCAGTGTGCGCTGTCCAGGGTGGCCGACAGTTGCAGGGCCAGGGGGCCGGCCGCCGGGCCCAGCCCATGGGACACGCCCGCGCCCAGGCTCACGCCCGGAATCACCGTGGCGCGCGCCGTATAGGAGAGCTGTCCCGTGCCCCAGCGCCCCTCGGTGGCGGCGTAGTCCACGCCCAGCGTCACGCGCTCGCCCAGGGGCCGCACCCCCACGGCGAGGTTGTAGACGCGCGGCAGGAGGAAGTCGCCCTGCCGGGGCGCGTTCACGTCCCGCACCACCGCGCCCACGGACACGTGGCGCGAGGGGCGCAGCGTGAGGCCGAGATCGAAGCCGGACAGCCGGGAGAGCGTGGCGTCCGCCGAGGAGATGTCGTGGTAGCCCACCCCGAGCGACAGCGCCCCCGCGCCGAGCGCCAGGCCGAAGGACGTCTTGCGGTAGTCGGGCAGCCCGCGGCCCCGCATCCACTCGAGGCTGAAGCCCGCCCCCAGGCCCCCGCCGAGCGAGGTGCCCAGGAAGAGCCCATCCGCCACCTGGTCTGACGCGAGGTTGCGCTCGTGCAGCCAGGTGAGCTGTCCGGGCCCCACCAGGCGCAGGCTGGCGGGGTTGAGGGCCAGCGCCGTGGCCTCGTCCACCAGCGCGGCGGACGTGGGCGGCAGCGTCACCCCGCGGGGTGGCACGGCGGGCTGGAGGATGAGCCCCGTCTGGGCGAGCACGAGGCTGGGAAACAGCAGCGACAAGGCGGAGAGGGCTCGCATGGCCCGCGGACTCTAGGAGGCGCGGGGGCCCACACAAGCGCCTTGGCTCACCAATCTTCGGTACCGTTCACTCCGTCCAGCGGATCGCCCCCCTTGGACTTCTTCTCCTGGGCGCGCCGCTTGCCGCCGCGATCCTCGCGGTTCCACTCGTCCATGCCGTGGGAGTTCTCCAGTGGATCCGACGACTTCACCACCTTCTCCGCGCCCCCCTCGGAGTTGTTCATCAGGTGATTGACGATGCGCGACAGCTCCGACTTGAGCTGGCCGAACTCATCGCCCTGCAGCACCACGCGCCGCACCCCGAGCCGCTTGCCGCTGCTCGTCTCGTACAGCCCCAGCACCAGCTCGGTGGCGCCGTTCTCCTTCATGTCGCGCAGCGTGCCCACCAGGGCCCGCTCCAGGCCGAGCGCCTTGCCGAGCGAGGACACCGCCGGGCTGCCGCCCTTGTCCGCGCGCATCACCTCCGTGGCCACCGTGTCCATCCGGGCGTCGAAGGCCTTGTACTCCTCGGTGGGCCGCAGCTCGGTGCTCGTCTCGACGTCGTCCGGGCCCACCTCCAGCACCTGCCCGGCCACGCGGAAGCCCGGGCGCTCCAGGCGCAGCAGGTGCTTGCCCACCGAGAGCGTGGGCACCGTCATCGGCGTATAGCCCTGGAACTCGTTGTCGATGAAGACGCGTGCCCCGGCCGGCCGCGACTTCACCGTCGCCGTGCCGCGCAGCGCCGCGTTGATGCCCGCGGCCACCTGCACCCGCAGCGCGATGAACTCCCGGTTGAAGCGCTTGGCGTTCAGCTCGAAGGTGGGGTGGAGTGACAGCAGGTCCAACAGCGCGAGCTTCGCCTCCTCCACGTCGCCGCGCTGGTGCATCACCGCGGCATAGAGCGCGATGGCGTCGCACAGGGGAGTGCACGAGGCCGTCATCGCCGCGGCGGCCGCCTGCAACTCCTTGAGCGTGGCGCGCAGCTTGCGCTCGGCGTCCTCGTAGTCCTTCTTCTCGAAGGCGGCGAGGCTCTCCTGATAGCCCTGCTGGCCCCGCTTGAGCGAGGCCTCCGCCTCTCCATCCCGCGGCAGGCCCAGGAACTGCTCGGACTTGCTCACGGTGAAGCCCTGGAATTGTCCCAGGGCCTCGTTCATGTAGCTCTCCATCTTCGGTCCACCCGCCTCGGCGACGGAGTCCATCGGCACGAGGATGGAGGTGATGCGCCGGGGCGCGCCGGGGGGGGCCGCCAGGGCGAGGGAGGGAAGCAGCAGGAGCGCCAGGATCTTCATGTGATGTACCTCTGAGAACGGGCGCTACCAGCCCGCGCCGAAATTGCCCAACCGCGCCCCGAGGGGCTTGCTTCCCTGGTTGGCCAGCAAGATGCCGGCGGTGGTGGCCACGGCCACTCCGCCCACCGCCGCCCAGAACCAGGGCTTCTTCACCACCGCCACCACCTCGGGCGGGATCGTCAGCCCATTGGAGAACCGGCCGGTGACGAAGTCATTGACCTGGCGCACCACGCGCTGCTGCTCGGTGGCGGAAGCGGGGTTCCACTTCACGCCGCGCAGGCGGTTCTTGCCCTGCACGTCCCAGGCATCCAGCGTGGCGCTCGGGGCGCCCGGCCCCGTGTGCTCTACCCGGGCGAGCACCACATAGCGCGCGCCAATCTTCTGTCCCAGCGCGATGACCTCCGCGGGCGGCGCCCCGGCCGGAGGGGTGTCGAGCGTCTTGGACGTGGCCACCTGGGTGGCCTGCCCCCGGAACTCGCCCAGGCCGGGCACGGGCGTGAGCGTGGGGCGCACCTCCGCGCGCTGTCCCGAGGCCACCTCCTGGAAGGTGCCGAAGGGCAGGTGGCCGGGGAGGGTGATGACCACCTGGTGCGGGCCCGGCGGCAGCTCCACGTCCTTGAGCGGCGTGGTGCCCAGGGACTCGCCGTGCACCGTCACCTGCGCGCCCTGGGGCACGGAGTCGATGGCGAGCGTGCCCCGGGGCGCGCTGGCCAGGGCCGTCTTCGCGGCGGTGAAGGCGTCGTCCACGTCCTGCCCGAACAGCTCGGACTCGGGCTTGACGTTGGGCTCGGCGAGCAGCGCCCGGGTGAAGAACTTCTGGGCCCCGGCGGTGTCTCCATCGAGCAGGCGCGAGGCACCCAGGAAGATGTAGACGCGCGCCAGGCGCTCCGGCTTCGTGTCCACCGGGAGCCGCTGGTAGTAGGAGGCCAGCGTGGTGAACTTCCTCGCCGCGCCCTCGGGATCCAGGTTGTCGTAGAGCCCCTTGCCCTCGTTGTAGAGGACGTCGCCGCGCTCGAGCGCCAGAGGAGGGGGCGAGGGAAAGCGCTCCACGGGATTCAACAGGAAGACGTTGGCCTGGCCGACGAGCGCCTCGTTCAGCGACGCCTCGAGCCGGGAGGCGTCGAGGGCCTCGGCGGCGGTGGCGGGCACGGCCAGCACCACGGTCCTGCCGGCCCACGGCGTGGCGGGCAGCTCGGGCAGGGCGGGGGGCGCGGGCGGAGGCAGGGGCTGGGGCAGCGGCTCCTCGACGGGCGGAGGAGGCTGGACCGGGGCCGCGGCTGGCTTCTTCTTCTTGGCCGCGGCCACGAGCGTGCCGGGGCCGGGGGAAGCCTGGGGGGCACTGGGGATCGCGCCGAGCAGCAGCGCGAGCGACAGGGAGAGAGGGGTCTTCAATCGCACGGGGCCCGATGCTATCCGAGCCGGGGGGCCGGGCACCATGGCCCCGGCGGGGGCGCCCTTTGGAGGCTCCTTTTGGGGGGCGCCCGGCCGCCCGCGCTAGACGTCCAGCTCCTCGACCTCGTTGGCGCTCTCCATGATGAACTTGAAGCGCGCGCTGACGTCGCGGCCCATCAAGTCATTGATGACCTGATCGGTCAGGAGGGGGTTGTCGATCGTCACCCGCAGGCTCTGGCGGTTCTTCGGATCGAGCGTGGTCTCCTTCAGCTCGTCCGGCGTCATCTCGCCCAGACCCTTGAAGCGCATGACGCTGGGCTTGGCGTTGCCCTTGGTCTTCTCGCGGATGATGCGGTCGCGGTGCTCCTCGTCCAGCGCCCAGTACGTCTCCTTGCCGATGTCCACCCGGAACAGGGGCGGCTGGGCGAGGTAGACGTGGCCGCCCTCGATGAGCGGGCGCAGGTGCCGGTAGAAGAAGGTGAGCAGCAGCGTGGCGATGTGGTGGCCGTCGCTGTCGGCGTCCATGAGCAGGAAGACGCGGCCGTAGCGCAGCTTGGTGATGTCGAAGTCGTTGCCGATGCCGCACCCCAGGGCACTGACGATGTCCGTGAGCTCCCGGTTGCCCACCACCTTGTCGGTGGAGGCCTGCTCGGAGTTGAGCACCTTGCCGCGCAGCGGCAGGACGGCCTGCGTCCTGCGATCCCTCCCCTGCTTGGCGCTCCCACCTGCGGAGTCACCTTCCACGAGGAACAGCTCGCTGCTTCCCGGCTCCGTGGCGGAGCAGTCCGCGAGCTTGCCGGGCAGGTTGAGCCGGTGGCTGACGGCCGTCTTGCGGCTGATGGCCTGTGACGCGGCGCGGCTGGCCTCGCGGGCGCGGGCGGCGAGCACGATGCGCGCCACCACCGCCTCGGCGATGGACTTGTTGTCGTTGAGCCACTTCTCCAGCGCGGGCCGGATGACGCCGTCCACCTGGGCCGAGGTCTCGGGGTTGTTGAGCCGCCCCTTGGTCTGCCCCTGGAACTGCGGCTCCACCACGTAGGTGGACAGGATGCACGTCATGCCCTCGCGGATGTCCTCCGCGGTGAGCGTGACGCCCTTGAAGGTCAGGTCGTGCGTCTCGATGTAGTTGCGCACCGCCTTCACCACCGCGCTGCGCAGCCCCGCCTCGTGCGTGCCGCCCAGGGGCGTGGGGATGCCGTTGACGTACGAGCGGATGTGCTCGTCCGTGGCCTCCGTCCACACCAGCGCCGCCTCCAGGCGCACCCCGTTGTCACGCGAGTGGTAGAAGTACGCCGTGCTGCCCGAGGGCACCACGGGCTTGCCGCGCTCGGCCACCACCTTGGTGAGGTACTCGGCGATGCCACCGTCGTGCTTGAACTCCTCCTTCACATGGGGCGTGGCCGTCTCGTCCTTCCAGACGACCGTCATGCCCTTGTGCAGGTAGCTCTTGGCCTCGAGCCGCTCGCGGATGAGCGCCGCGTCGAACTTGAGCTTCTCGCCGAAGATCTCCGGATCCGGCTCGAACGTCGTGGACGTGCCGGTGCCGCGCACGGCGCCGTCCGCCTTGAGGGGGCTGGTCGGCTTGCCCTTGCTGTACGTCTGCACGTGGCGCTTGCCGTCGCGCTTGATCTCCACCACGAGCTTGCGCGCCAGCGCGTTCACCACCGAGCTGCCCACGCCGTGCAGACCGCCCGAGTGGATGTAGTTGCCCTGCTCGAACTTGCCGCCCGCGTGCAGCGTGGTGAGGATGACCTCCACCGCGGGCTTCTTGTGCTTGGGCATGATGTCGATGGGGATGCCGCGCCCATCGTCCACCACGGTGATCGTCCGGCCATCCTTGTGCAGCACCACCTCCACGGTGGACGCGTAGCCGTTGATGACCTCGTCCACCGAGTTGTCGAGGATCTCCCAGAGCAGGTGGTGATAGCCCGTGGAGTCGGTGCCGCCGATGTACATCGCGGGGCGCTTGCGCACCGGCTCCAGGCCCTCGAGGACCTGGATGTCCGCGCCCGTATAGGTCGTCTTCTTGTTGCTCGTCGCCATGACTCTCCCCGGCTAATCCTTTACTTGGGCTCCGGCAGCGGGACGAACAGAGGCGCACGCTGCACCTCCTTCACCGCGTCCTTGCGCGACATCTCGTGGCCCTTGCCACCGCGGCCCGTCACTTCCGAACGGCCCGGGGTGAGCACGAGCTTGCGGCCCTTCTGCGTCTCGAAGCCAATCCCCGCGTCCTTGTTGCCCGGGGGCGCCACGACGAAGTCCATCACCCGGTCTCCCGACTCCACCTTGATGACACTCACGCCCTTGCCTGGACCCGCCAGCTCGTTGATCTCCGCCACCTTGCACACCAGCACGCTCGTGCGCTCGGTGAGCACGCCCACCAGATCCTTGTCCTCCACCGGCTGCACGCCGACGATCTCGTCGCCCTCGCCCGTCTTGGCGTAGCGGCGGCCGGCGCGCGTGGACACCTCCAGGTGCGGGGCGAGCGGGAAGCGCATGCCCTGGCCGTGCCGCGTGACACCGAGCAGCTTCTCCGGACGCCACAGCCGGCCGTCGAGCGACAGCGCGCCCACCACGCGCTCGCCATCGTCGAACTTGAACAGCTTCTGCACCGGATCCCCGTAGCCCGTGGAGGCGGGCACGTCGTTGAAGCGCGTGACGTAGGCGGTGCCGAAGTTGGTGAACAGCACCAGGTTGGCCTTGAGGCTGCCGGCCAGCACCGCCATCACCGCGTCGCCCTCGCGCAGACGCGTGGCGGAGGGATCCTTCACCTCGCGCATGCGCTTGATCCACCCGTCCCGGGTGAGGACGACGTGCGCGTCCTCGTCCGCGATGAGCGCCTCGGCGTCGAACACCATCTCCTCGGCGCCGCCGCGGCTCACCTTGGTGCGGCGCTTGCCCGAGGCGTACGCGCCCTTCACCTCGGCGAGCTCGTCCTTCACCGTGCTCCACAGCCGCGTGTTGCTCTTGAGCAGCGCCTCCAGGTTCTTGATCTGCGCGCGCTTCTCCTTGAGCTCGTTCTGCACCACGAGGATCTCCAGGCGCGCGAGCTTGTAGAGCTTCATCTCCAGGATGGCGTCGACCTGGACCTCGTCGATCTTGAAGCGCGCCATGAGCTTCTTGGCCGCGTCCTGCTTGCCCTCGGACTGGCGGATGATGCGGATCATCTCGTCCAGGGCGTCGTAGACCTTCTCGAAGCCCTCGAGGATGTGCACGCGCTTCTTCAGCTCGTCGAGCTGGTACTGCAGCCGCCGCTTGACGACCTCGAGGCGGAAGTCGAGGAAGTACTGGAGGATTTCCTTGAGCCCCAGCCGCCGGGGCGTGCCCACGTCCGGGTTCTCCGGGTTGGGCACGAGGCAGGTGAGGTTGACGTTGAAGTTCGTCTGCAGCGGGGTGTTCTTGTAGAGGTAGGCCATCACCAGCTCGTGGCTGGCCTCCTTCTTGAGCTCCAGGACGATGCGCACGTCCTTGGTGGACTCGTCGCGCACGTCCACCACGAGCGGCAGCTTCCGGTCGCGGACGATCTCCCCCATCTTCGCCACGAGCGTGGACTTGTTCACCGCATAGGGGATGGAGGTGATGATGATCTGCTGGCCCCCGCGCTTCATCTCCTCCAGGGCGTACTCGCCGCGCAGGCGCACGCTGCCCTGGCCCGTCTCGTAGATGTCCTGCAGCTCCTTCTGGGAGTTGAGGATTTCGCCGCCGGTGGGGAAGTCCGGCCCCTTGACCCACTTGAGCAGCTGCTTGGTGGTGAGGGTGTTGTCATCCACGAGCGCCATGAGCGCGTCGCACAGCTCGCCCAGGTGGTGGGGCGGGATGTTGGTGGCCATGCCCACGGCGATGCCCGTGGTGCCATTCATGAGCAGGTGCGGCACGCGCGCGGGCAGCACGATGGGCTCGGTGCGGGTGCCGTCGTAGTTGGGACGGAAGTCGACCGTCTTCTGCCCCAGCTCGTTGAGCAGCTCGCCGGAGAGCTTCTCCAGGCGGCACTCGGTGTAGCGGTAGGCCGCGGCGGCGTCGCCGTCGAGCGAGCCGAAGTTGCCGTGGCCGTCGACGAGCGGGTAGCGCAGGGAGAAGTCCTGCGCCATGCGCACGAGCGCCTCGTAGATGGAGGCGTCGCCGTGCGGGTGGTAGGGGCCCATGATGGCGCCGACGACCTGCGCGCACTTCTTGTACTTGGCGTCGTGCGACAGGTTCAGGTCGTTCCACATGCCGTACAGGATGCGGCGCTGCACGGGCTTGAGGCCGTCACGCACGTCCGGCAGGGCGCGCGAGGTGATGACGGACAAGGCGTAGTTGAGGTAGCGGCGACGCGCCTCGTCGGCGAGCGCGGCGGGCATGGAGCCATCGCCCCCACTGCCTCCCGAGCCCGCGGCGGCTCCGTTTCCGCCGCCGCCCGAGGCTCCCTGCTTCTTGCGCGTCTTGTTGTCCGCTGCTGTTGCGAGCGTGCTCATGTGTTCAGGCCAGGACTGGTGGTATCCCTCTAGAACGCGGGGCGCGGCTCACGCACTCCGGGTACCGGGACAGGTGAAGATGAGCCGGCGGGACTACCACGGCCCATCATGAAAAGGAACAAATTCGAGGGGTTGCGAAGCCTCGGGGGTAGGTTTCCTATACGTCCGTTCAGTGTTCGGGGCCACGAAAAGCCACGGGGAACGGCTCACTGGGTCATCTCATGGGACTGGCCTGCCTGGGTAGGGGCCGGGTTTCTCGCCGGACCGGTTCGCCCAGGCAGGGGGCCCTCGAAGGGGAGGGCCGACCTCGATCCGGCGACCATGGGCGGATACTGCACCGGGGGGCTGACATGACCCGTGGAGTTCGCCTGCCCGCCAGCTACCCGGGGGCCACCAGGACGAGGGGCGGCCGTGCTACCTGGGCTCGGCTTGGGGCTCGGGCGAGACGCGCGTGCCTCCCTGGGGCGCCTTGCCCCAGCTTCCGCGGCGGAAGATCATCACCTTGCCCTGGCTCGAGCTACCGGCCATGCCGGCGAGCGAGGCCTGGAGTGCCTTGTTGCCGGGGGGGTGGTAGACGATGCGGGCCTTGCGGCCCGAGGGCAGGTCGCCGCTCGCGTCGATGAGCAGGAAGACCGTGCTGCCCTCGACGTGGATGCGGTCGGGATCCTTGCGGTGATCGATCTCGGCGATGAGCTCTCCCTCGTCCACGGTCTTCGCCTCGTTCGACAACCGCCGGACCTTCACGCGCAGGTAGCTGTCCCCGCTCGCGCCGGAGAGATCTCTCGCGCCCTGGATGATGATGGCCAGGTCCGCGCCGTTCTCGGCCTGCTTGCCCTCGAGCTTCAAGCCCGTGCCGGCCGTGGCATCCGTATCGATCAGCAGGGTGGCGTTGGCGCAGCGCGTGCCGCACTCCGCGCCGAAGGGGGGCTTGTTGAAGGTCAACCGCAGCGCGAAGTCGTTGCCCTGCGGGCCCACGACGGCCTCGGTGATCACGGGGCGCTCATCCCCGGGCAGGGGCGTGTGGCGGAAGGTCACGCGGTCCTTGGCTCCAGCGCTCATGGAGAACAGGGCGAGGGCCAGGGTCGGCAGCATTCGTCTCAAGGGATGACCTCCTCGGGGTCGTCACGGGGGGACACATTCAAATGCGAACGGGTGTTGCGTCTCAAGCGCGACCTCCCGCCTTCGGGTGGGGCATAACCGCGAGCCGGACACCAGGAGGATGCCAATGCACGCGCTGTACACGCGCCAGTTGAAGCTCGGAGCCATGGACAACTTCGTCTACCTCGTGGGGCCGAAGGACTCCGACGAGGTGTTGGTGGTGGACGCGGCCTGGGACGTGCCCGCCATCGAGAAGGCCCTCGAGGAAGACGGCAAGCGCCTGGTGGGCGCCTTCGTGTCGCACTGCCACGGCGACCACACCAACGGCCTGCCGGAGCTGCTCTCGCGCCATGACGTGCCGGTGTACGCCCAGCGCGAGGAGGTGGATTTCTCCGCGGACCTGCGCGGCCTGGTGCCGGGCGCGCTGCGGCCGCTGGAGCCGGGCGCGCAGCTGGTCGTCGGGGGGAGGACCTTCCAGGCGCTGCACACCCCGGGACATACGCCGGGCTCGCACTGCCTGCTCGCCCAGGACGCGCTGGTGTCGGGGGATACCGTCTTCATCAATGGGTGTGGCCGGTGTGACATGCGCGGCGGCGATCCCGAGGCCATGTACCGCTCGCTGTCCCAGGTGCTCTCCAAGGTGCCGGACACCACCCGGCTGCTTCCCGGGCACGACTACGCGAACGTGCCGGTGGCGTCCCTTGGCGAGGTGCGTCAGCACAACCCCTACTTCGCCTTCCCCGACGTGGCCTCCTTCGTGGCCTACCGGATGCGCCCCCGGCGGTGAGCCAGGGGGCCTTTCACGCTCCCCGGGGGCGGGCCGAAACGATCGCCAGCGGGCGGAAGAAGCGATAGGGAAGGAGCCCCATGAAGAAGGCGCTCCTGTTCCTATCGCTCCTGTCCGCTCCGGCCCTGGCTGGAGAGGGCAAGTGGACCCCCCAGCAGGTTCTTCAACTCGACGCGGCCGCGCTCAAGAAGCAGGGCCTCCAGCTCCCGCCCCAGAAGCTGTGGGATCCCAAGCGGGGCACCGGCCTGCTGGCGGGCACGGTGAACGTGGGCGGGTGCTCGGGGGCCTTCATCTCCGAGGCGGGTCTGGTCATCACCAACCACCACTGCGCCTTCTCCATCATCCAGGAGCACAGCACGCCCCAGCGTGATCTGCTCACCCAGGGCTTCCTGGCCCGGACGCGCGAGGAGGAGCTGCCGGGCAAGGGCGCGCGCATCCAGGTGCCCCGGGCCTTCACGGACGTGACGAAGCAGATGCTCGAGGCGGTGCCCGCCGGGGCGGATGATCTCGCGCGGCAGAAGGCGCTGGAGCGCAAGGAGAAGGAGCTGGTCGCCGAGTGCGAGAAGCGCCCCGCCACGCGCTGCAAGGTGGCCCGCTTCGAGGGCGGACTGCAATTCACCCTGCTCGACTCGGTGGAGCTGGCCGACGTGCGCCTGGTGTACGCGCCCCCGCGCTCGGTGGGTGAGTACGGCGGCGAGGAGGACAACTGGATGTGGCCGCGCCACACCGGGGACTTCTCCATCCTGCGCGCCTATGTGGCCCCGGATGGCGCGGCGGCCCCGTTCAGCGCCCAGAACGTGCCCTACAAGGCGGAGTTCTTCTTCCCGCTGGCCCCCGAGGGCGTCAAGCCCGACGACTTCGTGATGGTGCTGGGCTACCCGGGCATCACCTTCCGCGCCATGCTCGCCGACGAGATGGCCGATCGCCAGTCGCGCTACTACCCGCGCGTCATCGACGTGTACGGCGAGCTCATCCGCATCCTCGAGGAGCAGGGCGAGAAGGATCCCTCGGGGAAGATCGCCGTGGCCTCCAACCTCAAGAGCCTCCACAACCGCTACAAGAACGCGGGGGGACAGCTCGCGGGGCTCAAGCGGGGCCACCTCGTGGAGAAGCAGCGCGAGGCCGAGGCGGCGGTGGTGGAGTGGGCGCGCCCGCGCGAGGAGTGGGCCGCGGCGCTCCAGGCGCGCACGGAGCTGCTGGCCCTGCGCGACGAGGACGCGAAGACCTTCGAGCGCAACTTCCTGCTCGACGCCCTCCGGGGCTCGACCAAGGGTCCGGGCCTCGCGGCGACGCTGGTGCGCATGGCGCAGGAGCGGGTGAAGCCGGACCTCGAGCGCGAGCCCGAGTTCATGGAGCGCGAGCTGCCCCGGCAGAAGGACCGGCTGGAGCGCGAGCAGAAGAACTTCTTCCCTCCGGCGGACAAGCGCGTGCTGCTCGCGCTGGTGCGGCGGGCGCAGGCGCTGGGCGCGGGCGAGCGCATCGCGGCGATCGACAAGGCCTTCGGCCGCGCGTTCTCGGAGAAGGACGTGTCCGCGAAGATCGACGCGCTGTACGCGGGCTCGAAGGTGATGGACCTGGCCGAGCGGCAGAAGATGGCGGGCGAGAGCGAGGCCCAGCTCCGGGCGCGCAAGGATCCCCTGCTGGAGCTGGGCTTCGATCTGGCGGCCGAGCTGGTGGCGTTGGATGACCTGCGCGACCGGCGCGAGGGCGCGGGCGTGCGGCTGATGCCCCAGTGGCGCCGGGCGGTGCTGGCCCACGCGGGCAAGCCGGTGGCGCCGGATGCCAATGGCACGCTCCGGGTGACGTTCGCCAAGGTGAAGGGCTATGCGCCGCGCGACGGTGCCTTCTACCTGCCGCAGACCACGCTCGCGGGCGTCCTGGAGAAGAACACCGGCGAGGAGCCCTTCAACGCCCCCACCAAGGTCGTGGCGGCGGCCGAGGCCCGCAAGTACGGCCCGTGGCTGGATCCCCGGCTCAAGGACGTGCCGGTGAACTTCCTGGCGGACGCGGACACCACCGGAGGCAACTCGGGCAGCCCCACCGTCAACGGCAAGGGCCAGCTCGTGGGCGTCAACTTCGACCGCGTGTGGGAGAACGTGTCCAATGACTTCGGCTATAATCCCGACGTGGCGCGCAACGTGAACGTGGACGTGCGCTACGTGCTGTGGCTGTTGGATCAAGTCGAGGACGCGGACGCCCTGTTGCGCGAGCTGGGCGTGCGCAAGGGCCCCAAGGCGCAGGAGCGTCGCTGATATGTCGGATGGCACCGGGAGCGTGCTGCCCCCTCTTCCGGTCTTCGGACCAGGGGAGAAGGTGTGCGGCAACTGCAAGCTGTGGGCGGCGCACTCGGTGGATCACCGCGGCTGGGTGGGCGTGTGCCGGTTGCAGTCCGAGCGTGGGCTGTTTCCGCCCTCGGCGCCCGTGTGCAACAAGTTCCTGCCGCGCGGCGTGGCCACCCAGGCGGCCGTCGCGGAGACGGCCCGGCGCCAGCGCGCGGTGCGCAACGTGGCGCCGGTGGTACGTCGGCGCGAGCACTCGCCGGACGAAGTGGTGGACCTGGAAGGGCTGGAGCTGAACATGACGCGCGCGGAGTTGATGGAGCTGATCCGGGAAGCGGTGGGCGAGGGTGGAGATGCCCCGCTGGCCAACAAGTGGGAGGGCGGTACCCTGCGGCTCGTCCCCGGCAAGGCGGACCTGCAGGGCCGCGACATCCCCATCGACACCTTCTTCCACAAGATCGTCATGGTGCGCGACAAGCTCCGGGTGATGGAGCAGAAGCTCAACTCCCACCCGAAGCTGTCGGACGCCGAGAAGGTGGAGATGCAGGGCCACATCACCCGCATCTACGGCTCGCTCACGAGCTTCAACCTCCTCTTCCGCGACAAGGACGATCAGTTCGTCGGGGCGAAGTCGGAGGACTGAGTCTCCTCCGCCTCCGCTCCCTCGCTTCAGGGCTTCTGGCCGCGCGCTTCCAGCTCGGCCTGGGCCCGCTGGCGGCCCCGGTGCAGGGCGCTCTTCACCGTGCCCTCGGGGATGCGCAGCAGGGTGGCGATCTCCGGGTAGCTGTAGCCGCGCATCTCCCGCAGCCACAGCACCTGACGTTGCTGTTCGCTCACGTGACGCAGCGCCTGCTCGAAGTGGCGCTGCATCTCGGTGCCCACCGCGCTCGCCTCGGGCGAGACGGCTTCCTCGGGCTCGTGCCGCAACCGCTCGCGGCGCCGCCGGGCTCGCAGCCAGTTGATGCTGCTGTTCACCATCACCCGGTGCAACCACGTGCTCGACGACGCGCGGCCATCGAAGCCGCTGGGCCGCTGCGCCAGGCGTATGAAGACATCCTGGACCACGTCTTCCGCGTCATCCGCATCCCCCACGATGCGGCGAGCGATGGCCAGTGCCCGTGTACGGTACTGTCGGTACAACTCGGTGAATGACGGAAAAGGGAGGACCGCTACATCCATGGTGTTGCCTCCTCGGCACCCTCATCGAGTGCCTGGAGGTTGCAACGGATGGGCCGGCAAAAGGATCTAATCGCCTTTTCCGCGACAGCTCAGAATAGAGGCCTCTCCCCTTCAGGGGAAGGAAATCCGTACTAACTGGAACTTTCTACGATTCCGGGTCTTCTTCCTGCCGGGTGAGGCCCCACTCCTTGAGGCGCTTGAAGAGGGTGGAGCGGGCCACTCCGAGTTCACGCGCCACGCGCTCGCGGTTGTTGTTGTAGCGGCGCAGGGCGGCCTCGACGATCTGCCGCTCCAGCTTGAGCAGCATCTGCTCGAGCGTCATGCCGGGAGGCAGCTCGGGCACGGCGACGCCCGTCTCGCGATTCACCTCCTGGTCGAAGGTGATGTCGCTCGGCTCGATGTTGGCGCCCTTGCGCAGCAACAGGCCCCGGTGCACCACGTTGCGCAGCTCGCGGATGTTGCCCGGCCAGGCGTGCTGCTGGAGCCGCTCGATGGTGGCCGGGGTCAGGCGCACCGTCTGTCCCCGGGGCGAGTACATGCGCAGGAAGTGCTCGGCCAGGGCGAGGATGTCGCCTTTCCGGCTGCGCAGGGGCGGCAGGTGCAGGGGCACCACGCACAGGCGGTAGTAGAGATCCTCGCGGAAGCGGCCGTCGCGCGAAGCCGACAGCAGATCCCGGTTGGTGGCGGCCACCACGCGCACGTCCACGTTGACGGGGCGGCTGGCACCCACGCGCTTGATCTCCCCGCTCTCCAGCGCGCGCAGGAGCTTGGCCTGCAGGTCCAGCGGCAGCTCGCCGATCTCGTCCAGGAAGAGGGTGCCACCATCGGCCTCCTCGAAGGCCCCCTTGCGCGCGTTGGTGGCGCCGGTGAACGAGCCCTTCTCGTGGCCGAACAGCTCGCTTTCGATCAGCTCCTTGGAGATGGCCGCGCAGTTGACGGGGATGAAGGCCTTGTCGGCGCGCTGGGAGCAGTCGTGGAGGGCCCGGGCCACCAGCTCCTTGCCGGTACCGGACTCGCCGAGGATGGCCACCGCGGCGGACGAGGGCGCCACCCGCTGGATGAGCTCCACGAGCTGCCGCACGGACGCGTCGTTGCCGATGAGGCCGCGGAAGGCCTGCTCGCGGCGCGCCGGGGTGACGGGCTCGAGGGTCAGCTCCGTCTGCCCGAGGCGCAGCGTGGTGGGCAGACCCACCTGCACCTCGAAGACGCGCACCGGGCCCAACCAGGTGCCATTGGTGGAGTTGGTATCCACCACCTGGAAGTGGCCGTCCCGGCGCACCACCTTGAGGTGGCGGCCGGAGATGAAGGAGTCCTGCACCACCAGGTCACACGAGGGATCCTTGCCCACGGTGAAGCTGTCGCCCTGGAGCTTGTGGACGGTCTCGCTGGCGCCCTGCTTGATGCGCACCTGGGCGGGCTGCCAGCGCGACACGGAGTCCTTGGATTGAATCTCCGTGCGCGAGCCCACCTCGGTGGGCCCCTCGGACTCGCCGCTGCCGTGGAGCCGGAACACGGCACGCCACTGGCCGAGCGAGATGTCCGCCCCATCCGCCAACTCTCCCTGGGTCACCGGGGTGTCACCCACCTGGGTCCCCTTGCCCGACAAGTCCTGCAGGGTGCATCGCGTCCCATCGAAGACGAGCGCCACCTGCTGACGGCTCACCTCCGGATCGGGAATGACGACATCACTCTTGTCGCCACGGCCGAGCACCATGCGCTCGCGTCCCAGTCCAACCCGCAGAACCTCCTCGCCCCGACGAAAGAACACCAACTCCGGCATGGCCGTCCTCGCTGACAAATCGAGCGCTCCTCCTATCCCGTGAAGGAGGGGGCTCGCAACTGGAGAAGACCATTTTTGAGGTAGACCCGAGCAGGCCGACTTCAACAGTCAGTTTCCGGGGCGGAGCGGCCCTCGCTCACGTGGACTCCGCGGCCATGGATGCACGAGGCGCGCCGCGGCCGATGCGCAGAACGAGCAGGGCGGCGGCCATGCAGATGGCGCCGGCGACCACCCAGGCAGGCGTGTACGTCGCCAGGTTCGTGCGAATCACGCCGGCGCTCAGGGCTCCGGCTCCGGCGCCCACCTGATGCGCGGCGACGATCCAGCCAAAAGCGATGGGTCCGTCCGTGGACCCCAGGGTCTGTGTCGTGAGACGGACGGTCGGAGGCACCGTGGCGATCCAATCCAGACCATAGAAGACCGCGAACACGGGAAGCCCCAGCAACGACATCCCGAACGCCGCGGGCAGGTAGAGCAGCGCGAGTCCTCTCAAGCCGTAGTACCAGAAGAGCAGCCACCGGTTGTCATAGCGGTCCGACAGCCATCCGCTCGTGGTCGTGCCCACGAGATCGAAGACGCCCATCACCGCCAGCAGTCCGGCGGCGCGCACCTCGGGAATCCCGTGGTCCATGCACGCGGGCACCAGGTGCGTCCCCACCAGTCCGTTCGTCGTCGCCCCGCAGATGAAGAAGCTCCCCGCGAGCAACCAGAAGTCACGGCTCCTGGAGGCGCGGCCCAGGGTGGCGAGCGCGTTCACCAGGGGATTGGTGGTGGGGGCTACCTGCTCCTCCTCGCCGGGCCGCGCGCCGTAGGGCCGCAGTCCCACATCCGAGGGGCGGTCCCGGACGACGAGCGCGACGAGCGGCACCACCAGCGCGACGACGGCGGCGATGCCGAGCGAGACGCTGCGCCAGCCGTGGCGCTCGACCATGGCCGCGAGGATGGGCAGGAAGATGAGCTGGCCCGTCGCCGTGCTGGCGGTGAGCAGCCCCATGACGAGTCCGCGACGGGCCACGAACCACCGGTGCACCACCGTCGCGCCGAGCACCATGGCGGTCGTCCCCGTCCCCAGCCCCACGAGCACTCCCCAGAACGCGAAGAGCTGCCACGGCGTATTCATGAGGTTCGTCAGCGCCACTCCCACCGCGATGACGACGAGCGAGACGAGCATCGTCCGGCGGATGCCAAAGCGCTGCATGATCGCGGCGGCGAAGGGCCCGACGAGCCCGTAGAGCACGAGGTTGAGGGACACGGCCCCGGAGACGAGCGTCCGGCTCCAGCCGAACTCCCGCTCGAGCGGGACGATGAACACGCTCGGGGTCGCGCGCACTCCGGCCGCGCACAGCAAGACGACGAACACGGCGGCGGCCACCACCCAGGCATGGTGCAACTTGCGCGGATTCATGAGCATTCCTCCTCGAGGCGCGCATCGCGGCGCGTCCTCTCCTTCCACATGAAACGGCTGTCACGAGTGGCTACACTCCGGTGTGGAGCGCCGACATGCCCCCCGACGAAGAGTTCACCCAGACCCCGTGTAACTGCCTGTCGTTGCGGCAGGCGTCTCGCCATGTCACCCAGTTCTACGATCAGGCGCTCGCGCCCAGTGGCGTTCGCACGACGCAGTACTCGATCCTCAACCGCGTGTTCACGCAGGGCCCGAGGACGGTGAAGCAACTCGCGGAACAGCTCTTCATGGATCCCTCGACGCTCACGCACAACCTCCGGCCACTGCTCAAGGAGGGGCTCGTCGAGCTCCAGGTGGGCACGGATCGCCGCATGCGTGTCATTGCCCTGACGCCTCGAGGCAAGTCCGTCCGTGAGCGGGCCCGGGTGCTCTGGCTTCGGGCCCAGGCCCGGTTCGAGCAGGAGTTCGGCGACACGCGGGCCGCCGCCTTGCGCGAGATGATGTCCGCCGTCGTCCGCACGCCGCTGGGAGAAGGGGAGGGCACCGCCGGGAAGGCCGCTGGGAAACGCCTCCGGTAGGCCAGCACCTGGCGGGTGGAGTGCGGTGGTCATTCAGGCGCTGGCTCGACGTACGCCACATACTAACTGCATATGCAGGTATTTCAACGCAATGAACGAGAGCCCCCCCTGACCGGAGCCATGAGGGCTCGGGCGGGAGGCTCGGTGTGATGGACTTTTCGGGGTGGGGTGGGCACCGCGAGGCGTCGAGCACCTCGGCGGTGCACCTCGGCGGCCGCGGGGACGCGGCGAGCGCCGACCGGGAACTTCGTGGACGGCGCGCCTAGCGCTGCACGCGGGCGGGGCCGAAGGTGGGCCGGTTGAGGAAGCCCGACAGGTGCGCCACGCGGAACTTCGGGTTGGTCTTGTCCGCGGGCAGGATGGTCAGGCCCGCGCCGATGAGCCCCAGCCGCTTGACGAACTCCGGCTCGGCGCCGAGCTTGATTTCCATGTCGGGCTGGCTCACGTCCAGCCGCTGGCCGAGCTTCAGTGTCCCCGAGCCCTGGACCTCCAGGTCCTCGCTCTTGGTCTGAAGGGCCTCCACGGTGCCCAGGCCCTTCTCGATGCGGATGCGCGCGTCGAGGTCGCCCAGGGCGATGCGCGGCAGGTCCATGGGCGTGGGCGTGCCGTACATGGGCACGGTGACGTTGCCGCCCTGGATGATGAGCCCGCGCGAGTCCAGCGACAGCTGGCCGTTGGCCTGGCTCAGGTCCGGCTGTCCCCGGGTCTTCGGCAGGGTGAGGTCGAGCGAGCCATTGAGCTTGCCCACCAGATCCACGCCGCTGAAGCCCTTGAGGTTGCCGCCCGAGGGATCCAGGTCCGACAGCTTCACCGCCACCTTCATGTCGCCCAGCCCGCCCACGCTGCCGCTGGCGCTGCCGCCCAGCAGGCTGGCGCGGAAGGCCACCCCGGGCGGAAACAGCGCCGGCCGCACCGCCACCGAGTCGATGGTCAGCGGCTCGCCGAGCTCCTCGGGGCCGGGCAGCATGGCCGAGTTGCTCGCCAGCATGTCCTGCAACTCGGGCGTCATGCCGTGGGGCACCTTGCTCAGGCGCACCTGGGTGGCCGTCAGTCCGAAGAGTCCGGGCCGCAGCGAGCCGATGCGCAGCGCATACCCCGCGTCCGCCGCCGCGCCCACGGCGCGCGCGCGCAAGGTGTCATAGGGGAAGGTGATCAGCAGGCACAGCACGAAGGCCACGAGCGAGAACGCCCCGTAGCCCAGCACCAGCTTCCAGCGTGCGATCTTGGTCTCGGTTGCCATGGTTATTGCGGCTTCAGCTTGTAGGTGGCGACGGTCGTCCACGCCGTCAGGTTTTCATTGGCGTCGTGGGGCTCCAGGCGCAGGTTCTTCACCTTCACCACGCCCGGCCCGCGCTCCACCGCCGTCAGGAAGTCATGCAGCTTCTGGATGTCCACGTCGGTGAACGTCAGCTCCACCGAGCTCTCGACGATCTGCCCGTCGCCCAGCGCCACGTCGTTCTTGGGCGTCATGTTCGGCACGGTCAGTCCCGCCATCGTGGCCCTCTCCTCCACGTAGGTCATCAGGCGCACGTCGCCGCCGGTGAGCTGCTGCTCCATGGCCTGGCGCTCCTGGGCGGCCTCGCGGTAGCTGGCCGCGAGCACCTGCACCTCGCGCAGCTTCTCCATCTTCTGATCCGTGCGCTTGCGGTAGCTGTTGGCCGTGTTGGAGAAGGAGAAGAAGATGAGGAACACCACGAAGGCCGCCACCGCGCCGCCCGTGGCCATCACCATGCGGCGCTCGCGGGTGCTCAGCCGCTCGAACCAGACGCGAGCGTCGTTGAGGAGTGTCTTGAGCTGTTCCATGTCCTAGCCCTCGCTCGCCTGCAGTTGCTCGGCGCACTGCACCTGGATGTCCAGGCGGAAGGAGACCTTGTTGCCCTCGCGGGTCTTCTCCACCTTGCCCTCCTTCACTTCCTTGAAGCAGCGGTGGCCCCGGAGCGCGGCGGCGATGGTGTCGATCTGCTTGGAGCTGTCCGTCACGCCGCGCACGCTGATGCGCTCCAGGTCGATGTCGATGCGGTCGAACGTCACCGCCACGTCCGCCGGCACCCGCTGCGTCAGCTCCGCCAGCAGGTTCACCGCCGACAGCTTCGGCAGCGCCGCGGCGGGGCTCTCCACGCCCTTGAGCCGGTTGAGCGCGATGTCGTAGTTCTTCTCGCACGAGCCGAGGATGCGCTGGGTGACGTCACACAGCACCTTGTCCACCTGTGCCTCGCGCCGCGCGAGCACCGAGTTGCGCACCACGCCGCTGGCGATGAGCAGCAGCAGCAGGGTGACGGCGAACGAGGCCAGAAGGCCCATCTTGTCCTTCAGGTAGTCGTAGTCGCCCTTGAAGGCGAACTCACCCCGGCGCAGGTTGAAGCGCGGGGCCTTGGCGCCCGAGGCCTGGCCCCGCAGCGCGAGCGAGTAGGCCTGCGCCGCCAGTGGCTGAGCCCCGGGAGGCACGGCGGACGCGACCTCCTGGGGCAGCGTCACCACCTTCGCGGGAATGCCCAGATCCCGCGTCAACTGCTCGGCGATACCGGGGATGCGCGCCGTCCCTCCACACACCAGCACCGCCGTCACCTGCCGGCGCGTGCGCGCGGTGAAGGACTTGAAGGACGGACGCAGCTCGCGCAGCACCGGCTGCAGGCCGCGCACGAACGCCGCCGCGGCCCGCTCCCCGTCCGGCCCCTGTGCCTGGGCCGCGCTCGCCAGCGCTCCGTGCGTCTCCTTCCAGTGGTGGGCCTCCTGCAGCGGCGTCTGGAACTCGGCGGCCAGCGCGCGGCTGAGGTTCAACCCGCCTCCGGAGAAGGTGCGCGCGAACTCCACGCCCATCCCGGGCCGGCCAATGGCCAGCGTCGTGCGCTCGTGGCCGATGTCCACGATGGCCACCGTCTCCTCGTCCACGCCCTGCTGCAAGAGCATGTTCTGGTAGGTGATGCCCGGGTGCGTCACCACCCGTGGATCCACCCCCACCTCGTTGAGCAGCCCCATGAGCGTGGCCAGCTCCTCGCGGCGCACCACGCCCACCAGCAGCTCGCTCCCCTTGTCCTTCACCTGGGTGGCGATCTGGTAGTCGTAGATGGCCTCGCCCAGATCGAACGGAATCTGGCTCTCCACCTCGAAGGGGATGGTGGCCTCGATGCGCTTGGGATCGGTGAAGGGCAGGGAGAGCTGGTGGGTGGCCAGGGTGGGGCCGGGTAGCGCCACCACCACCTGGTCGGGGTTGCTCAGCTCCTGGTGCTCGAGCAGCGCGCGCAACGCCTGACGCAGCGTCTCCTGACGGTCGCCCTCCGCGGCGCGGCGCACCTCGACGAAGGCCTTCACGGCCGCGGCGCCCCGTGTGCTCGTATCCAACAGCAGCCCCTTCACCGCGTGGCTGCCCAGGTCCAGACCCAGAATCCGGGCCATGTCTATTCCTCTCTCCAGTAGACGAGCTTGCCCAGCCCGTCGTCGAGCCGGATGACGGCGGTCAGGGTCTTCTGGACCGAACCCGCCTCACCCACGGACTTGATGGTGAACGTCGTCGTCTTGTCACTCAGGAAGCGGTTGCCCGCCACGTTCGCCTTGATGTTCGGATTGACGGCGATGCCCGCGGCCTCGATGGCGGTCACGAAGTCCGCCACGCCCATGCCGAAGAAGCTGAAGGCCCGCGCCGCGCGGATGCGCGAGATGAGCTCCTGCACGAACACCGGATCCTTCAAGCGGGGATCCGGCCGCGCCGGGTCCGCCGCCGACAGGATGGCCATGTGCATCATCAGCGGATCATCCGTGTTGACGTTGGGCTTGGCATTCATGTCCGGGTACACCGTGACCCGATCCCGGAACGCGGCCATGAAGCGGTCGTTCACGCCATGCACCCGGTACAGCTCATCCAGGCTGTCGAAGCGCGAGTTCTTCGGTTCGTAGCGCGGCTCGTAGCGGCTGTAGGGCGAGCCCTCGTCGGAGAAGCCATCGGCGAAGGGGCCCGCGGCCGACACGAGATCCAGCGCGGACTGCGTCTTGTTGTCGTCCATCCAGTCGCGGATGGCGATGACCACGTCCTGCGGATTGACGCGCACGCCGTTGGCGTCCTCGCGCGAGAACAGGAACTCGAAGCGCTTGTCGCTGAGCATGTCCAGCAGGCGCATCGCCGTGGGCAGGGCATCGCCCTGGCCCGCGTTGAGGCGCAAGAGGTTGAGCTTCTCCTCCTCGTCCTGGATGGTGGACAGGAAGCAGCCGCTGAAGCTGCCGAAGGAGCGCCGCGCGCCCGTGACGGCCAGCTCGGCGGCGCCTTCCGCTCCCTCCTCGTCCTCGTGGAGCGTGGGGGCGGGGGCCTCCTCTTCCTCCTCGGCGCCCTCGCCGCCACTGGCCACCATGCCCTTGAGCATGTGGCAGTCCACGCGCGCCAGCTTCCACAGCTGGATGTTGAGTGAGGACGCGGGCTGCTGCCCTCCGGGCGCCGCGGCGCCTCCTCCTCCGGTGAGGTTGCTGAGGATGCTGCCGATGTTGGGGATGGGCGTCTGGTCCACCTGCTTCTGGAAGCGCAGCAGCAGACGCGACAGCGCCACGCCCGAGCGGGCCATGTACAGGGCCTGCACCTCGTCGCGCTGGTTGGTGGCCAGCTGCAGGTCCACGCGCGTGTTGTAGGCGAACTCCGTGGCCACCACGGTGAGCAGGGTGATGGACACCACCGCGATGATGAGCGCCACGCCCCGCTCCCGTCGCTGGGACCGGGCGGAGCGGCGGGCTCCCGTCCGCTCGGCGTTGCTGTTCTGGGGGCTCGTCATCGTCAGAACCTGGGGAGTTCCGTGTTGAGCATCACACGGGTCTGGGTGGAGTAGCGCACTTCCTTGCCGTTCTCGTCGAGCGCCACCAGGGTGATGCGCACGCGCGTGGGGAGGATGGACTTCTTCTCCGTGCGCCGGGTGTCCCACTCGTCCTCCCACTCCTTGCGCTCCGAGTCCCAATATTCGAACTCCACCTTCTTGGCCCCCTCGAAGAGCACGTCCGTGGTTCCGCCGCGATCCATCCGGTCCCCGATGTTGGGGTTCTCCCGCCGCATCAAGTCCATGCGGCCATTGGCCCCGCGCTCCGTGGACGTCTGCAGCGAGTACTCCACCACGGCCTGGTCCGACTCCTTGGCGTCCGTGTACAGCCGCTGGTGCGCGAAGGTGCTGAAGGTCAGCGAGTCCGACTCACCGATGAAGTTGGTGGGCCGGTCGTTCTGGTCCCGGAAGCGCGAGCCGTCGTAGCGGTCGCTCACGTACGCCGAGCCGATCTCCCGCGCCATGCGGTTCATCGCCGCGCGCAGCATGCGGTAGTGGTCCGCTTCCGTCTCCACCACTTCCTTGGCGTTGAAGCCCGTCTGGAAGGCCATGCTCACCATCGCGCCCATCAGCGCGGTGATGGCCACGGCGATCATGATCTCCAGCAGCGTGAAGCCCCGTCGGGAAGCCCTTCTCATCGCGTCCTCCCTTGCAACTGGCCACCCGGCACGATTCCTCCCGCGCCTGGCTGTCCGCCCCGGCCCCCCGAGCGCGAGAGGAAGTCGGTGCGCCGCATCAGCGGCTGGCCGTTGGCCGGGTTGATCATCTGCCCGTTGGGGCCAGGGGTCGGGTTCTGCACGACGAAGCCCGTGGCCGGGTCCACCCACTGCTCGGACATCCCGGGCGGCTGTGTGCCGCTGTTGGGCTGGAAGCCGCCATTGCGGTCCGAGCCCGGCCCCAGCGACACCATGTGCGTGACGAGGTCCAGGCTCTCCACCTGCGTGCCCTCGCGCCAGTACACCGTGAGGTGCAGCTCGCGCACCGTCTGGGTGATCTGCTGCACCATCTGCGTGAACATGGGCTGGGCCATGCCCATCGCCGCGCCCGCCATGGGGTTGGCCGTCGTCTGGGAGCTGCTCGCGCCGTCCTTGCCCGTGCCCCCGCCGCCGAACATGGAGGCCAGACCGCTCAGGTCCCCGCCCTCGCCGATGGGCAGGTTGAAGATGGCGCCGATGAGCTGCTCGGGCGACACCCCTTCCGTCTGCGGGGCGATGATCTTCGCCCGCCACTTGAAGCCCTCCCACCCCTCCGCCGAGAAGTCGCCCGACTCCTCCTGGTCATCGTTGGAGAAGCCCTCGTCGTAGAGCTTCTGCTCCAGGTCCGTCATCTTCGAGCGGGCCAGGAGCGTGGCCACGGTGAGCTTCTTGGCGTAGGCGTGGTTGGCCACCGCTCCGGAGTTGATGTCGAAGATGGCCATGAGCGCGAGCGCCAGGATGGCGAGCGCCACCACCGTCTCCAACAGGGTGAAGCCACGTGTGCGTCTCATGACCGGGGAACCTCCAGCGCCTCGCCCACGATGTTGACCTTGCCCGTCAGCGGCGAGATGGCGAGCGTCCACACGTTCTCTCCCTGGCGCACGTACACCTGGGCCTTCTCCGTGAAGCCCTGGGGAAAGAAGTAGAGGTAGGCCAGGCCCTTGTCCGCGGGCTCGCGCTGGTGGCGCGTCCACACGGACACGCTCACCCCCGCGGGTAACTGCCGGGGAGAAATCTCCTCGCCGGTGAACTCGGAGAAGCGCGCGGCGTTCTCCACCCGGTCCTGCTCCTGGGCCATCAGCTCGTCCAGGCCGGGCTCGTCGTCGTCGCCCCGGGTGAAGTTGCGGCGCGGATCGTTCCGGGGCCGGCCCTTCTTCGCGTCCTCGCGGGCGGTGTCGTCCTCGCGCAGCAGCGTGTCGCGGTCGCGCGCGGTGGTCACGTTGCCCGCGGCGCACTCGGCGCGGTAGCGCGACACGCCTTCCTCGCTCTTCGGATCCGCCAGCTCGAAGACGAGCCGGCACGTCTTGCCGGTGAGCGCGGCGGTGTCGTACAGCGAGCGGATGACCCCGGCCAGCTCGCTCGCGGACGCCTTGGCCTTGGCGCCGGTGATGGCGCCCACGGACACGGTGACGGCGGCGAAGAGCACCGCGGCGATCCCCAGCGCGATGGACATCTCGATGAGCGTCAGCCCGCGCTCGCGGGTCCGGCGCACGGCCCGCGCGCGGTTCATCGTGCTTCCTCCTGCGCGGCCTGCTCTCGCTGCTGCTCGGTGCCCACCATGGCGTTGTCGAGCACCCCGCCGCTGATGAGGTCCGCCGCGTCTCCGCTCCCGCCCGCCACCCCGTCCGCGCCATAGGACATGATGTAGCCGTTGCCCCTGTCGCTCATCCGGTACTGGTACACATTGCCCCAGGGATCCTGGGGCATCTCCTTGATGAGCCCCACCTGCAGGAGCGGATAGAAGTTCTCCGCCTGCGAGGGGAAGCGCCCGGTGATGCGGTGGAAGGACTTGAAGTAGCCCTCCAGCCCGCGGATCTCCGCGCGCGCCTGACGCTGCAGCGGGCTGAGCGTCTTGTCGAAGGTGAGGCTGGCGATGCCGAAGGCCCCCGCCGAGGCCACGACGATGACGCCCGCGACGATGAGCCGCCCCGTGCGCGTCGGGCGTGCGGCGGCCGGCTCGGCGATGCGCGGGGTAGAGGTGGCGTGCTCGGTGGTCATGGGCGTTGGGTCCTCGTGACTTCCTTGCTACTTCTGGGCCGTGGCGTCGCGCGAGGAGATGTCCGCGTCGGACCCCTCTCCGCCCTGGGTGCCGTCGGCGCCGTAGGAGATGAGCACGGGCTTGCCGCCCTCGTTCATGTACACGTACTCGTGGCCCCACGGGTCCAGGGGAATCTTGTCCAGGTTCTGCGTCTCCACGAGGGCGCGCAGGCCGGTGCCCGTGTCCGGGTACTTGCCCTTCTTCGTGTAGTAGAGCTTGAGCGCGCTCTGGATGTTCTTGATGTCCAGCCGGGCCGTGTCCTGCTTGGCCTCCTCGAGCTTGGGAATCACGGACACACCCACCGCGGCCATGATGAGCCCGAGGATGGTGATCACCACCATGATCTCGATGAGGGTCATGCCGCGGCGGCGGCGCTGCTGCTGTCGCTTCGTCTTCGTGTCGCTCATGTCCATCCTCTCGTGACTTTTCGGCAATCCCCCGGGGGGGTTCAACGCCGTGTTCCTGTCAAAATGTCCTGGCTCCGGGCGCCGGCGTCCGGCGGGCCGGCCTTGGAGGGAGCGGCATACAACACGGCTCCCACCGTGAGCAGCGCCGCCGTGAGGGCGAGCAGCGCCGCGAGCGTGACGCGCTGGATCCACCGGTCGAGCGTGTCGTTCATCGCGAGAACCTCCGTCACCGGATGGCCGAGTTCACCTGGAGAATCGGCATCAGGACCGAGAAGGCCACGAATGCAATCATCACGCCCATGAACACCGTGAGCAGGGGCTCGAGCATGGAGGTGAGGGCGCCGATGCGCACGTTGACCTGGTTCTCGTAGTTGTCCGCGACGGACAACAACATGTCCTCGAGCTGGCCGGATTTCTCGCCAATCGCCACCATGTGGTAGACGAGCGGCGGGAACTCGCCCGAGCGCTTGAGGGGCGTGGCGATGCTCTCGCCCTCGCGGATGGCGTCGCGCGCCTTCTCCACCACGTCGGCCAGGATCGAGTTGGTGATGACCGCCTTGGTGATGTCCATGGCGGTGAGCAGGGGCACGCCGCTCTTGAGCAGGGTGGCGAGCGTGCGGGCGAAGCGGGAGATGGCCAGCAGCCGCAACAGCCCTCCGAAGATGGGGGCCTTGAGGGCGTAGCGGTCCCACACCGGCTTGCCCTTGGGGCTGCGGAAGTAGGACGTCAGGCCGAAGATGATGGCGAAGATCGCGGGGAAGATGATGAACCACCAGTCCTGCAGCATGTTGCTCGTCCAGATGAGCAGGCGCGTGGTCCAGGGCAGGGTGGCCTTCATGGTGGTGAAGATCTTGGTCACCTTGGGGATGACCACCACCATGAGCAGGGTGAGGATGCCCACGCCCACCAGCACCATGATGGCCGGGTAGGTCATGGTGCCGACGATCTTCTGCTGCAGCTTGGACTGGCTCTCGGTGAAGTCGGCCAGGCGCAGGAGCACCTTGTCGAGCGCGCCCGAGTGCTCGCCAGCGCGGATCATGTTCACGTAGAGCGAGCCGAACACCTTCTGGTGCACCGCGAGCGCGTCGGCGAGCGAGGAGCCCTCGTTCACCCGGCTCTTCACCTCGGAGAGGATGAGCTTGAACCGCTCCTTCTCCACCTGGTCCACGAGCGCGGTGAGCGCCTCCACCAGGGTGACTCCCGCGCCCAGCAGCGTGGCGAGCTGGCGCGTGGTGATGGCGATGTCGTCGGTGCTGATGCGGCCGCGCGCCATCTTGCCGAAGTTCACCTCACGGTCGGCCTGCGCCGCGTTGGTGCCCTTGCGCACCGCGGCCCGGTTGCCGTCAGCCTGGCCGATGACCTCGGTGAGGAACTTGTTGTCCTTGCGCAGCTGCGAGCGCAGGGTCTTGGGGGAGTCCGCTTCCAACATCCCGCGGATGGATTTTCCGGCCGAATCGAGGGCCTTGTACTCGAAGACTGGCATGGTGGCTCACTCGGTGGGGCCGCGCGCCCCACGGAGGGGGCCGCGGCGCGTCCCTTAGAGATCCTCTTGGGTGATGCTCAACACCTCGGCGATGGTCGTCTCGCCCAGGGCGATCTTGCGCGCGCCGTCATCCAGCAGCGTGTGCATGCCATTGCCCATGGCGGCCTTCTTGATGGTGGAGGAGTCCACGTTCTTCAGGGCGAGCTGGCGCACGGTGTCGTCCACGAAGAGCAGCTCGTAGATGCCCGTGCGGCCGCGGTAGCCGTTCTGGCTGCAGGACGTGCACCCGGCGGCCTTGTAGATCTTCTCCACCCCGTGGCGCTCCTTGAGCGTCGCGCGGTTGAGGCCAATCTCGCGCAGCTCCTCGTCGGTGGGCGTGTACTGCACGCGGCAGTCCGGGCACACGCGGCGCACCAAGCGCTGGGCGAGCACGCCGGTGAGCGAGGAGGCCACGAGGAAGGGCTCCACGCCCATGTCCACCAGACGGGTGATGGCGCTCGCCGCGTCGTTGGTGTGCACCGTGGAGAACACCAGGTGGCCCGTGAGCGACGCCTGGATGGCGATTTCCGCCGTCTCCTTGTCGCGGATCTCGCCCACCATGATGACGTCCGGGTCCTGACGCAGGAAGGAGCGCAGCCCCTGGGCGAACGTCAGGCCGATCTTCGGGCTGATGGCCATCTGGCCGATGCCCTTGAGCTGGTACTCGACCGGGTCCTCGACGGTGAGGATGTTCAGGTCCGGGGTGTTGATGCGCGAGAGCGCGCCATAGAGCGTGGTCGTCTTGCCGCTACCGGTGGGGCCCGTCACCAGGACGATGCCGTGCGGGCGCCGGATGAGGTGCTCCATCTGATCGAGCATGCTCTTGGCCATGCCCAGCTCGGTCAGATCCAACAGCGTGGTGTTCTTGTCGAGCAAGCGCATGACGATGCGCTCGCCATACGTGGTGGGGATGGTGGACAGACGGATGTCGATGTCGCGGCCGGCCATCTTGATGCGGATGCGGCCGTCCTGCGGCAGGCGCTTCTCCGCGATGTTCAGCTGCCCCATGACCTTCACTCGGCTGACGATGGCGCTCTGGTAGCGCTTGGGCGGCTTGATGATCTCCTGCAGCACGCCGTCCACGCGGAAGCGCACCATGAGCTCGCGCTCCATGGGCTCGATGTGGATGTCGCTCGCGCGCTCCTTGGCGGCGCGGAAGAGCACCGAGTTGACGAGCCGGATGACCGGCGCCTCGTCGCCCTCCACGTCGATGAGATCCTTGACCTCGTCGATCTCCTGGGCGATCGAGTCCAGGTCCTGCGCCTCCAGCTCGCCCACGAGCTGCTCGGCCTCGTTGGTGGCGCGGTCATAGACGCTGTTGATGGCGTCCACGATGGTGGAGGCCAGCGCGATGCGCGGCAGCACGTCCTGGCCGAGCAGCATGCGCGCGTGATCCAACACCGTGGTGTCCAGGGGATCCGCCACCGCGAGCGCCACGGCCCCATCCTCCACGGACAGGGGCAGGATGCGCGCCTGCTTGGCGAAGTTGATGGGCACGCGCTTGACGAGCTCCGGATCGATCTCCTCGATGAAGATGCGAGCCAGGTAGGGCAGGTCCAGCTGGAGCCCGAGCGCCTTGGCCACGTCCTCCTCGCTCAGGGCCTTGAGGCCCACGAGGATCTCTCCCAGCCGGCCGCCCTTGTCGACCTGGGCCTGCAGCGCCTCCTGGAGCTTGTCCTCCGTGAGGCCGCTGGTGCGGCGGAGGATCTCCCCGAGGGGCCGGCCGCACAGGGTGGCGGGGCCATGGGCGATGACCTGGGTGGCGTCCTGGGGGACGGCGTGGGGGGCGTCAGCGAGCAGGCTCATGGGTTACTCCTGGTTTCCGGTGTCCGGCTGGAGGCGCAGCCGCTCCGGATCCTCCGGAGGAGGGGCGGACGGAGGCTGGACTTCCGGGGCCTCCGTGGCCGATGGAGTCTGCAAACCCCCGGCGCCCGGCGAGACTTCCCCCGGGGCCACGGAGGACGCGCCGGGAGTGGGCGCGGGAGCGGCGCCGGGCGAGGGGGCGGGCGTGCCGCTGGCGGGCCGCAGGATGCGCTCGCCAGCCATGCCGGGGCCGCCGTTCTCCGCCTTCTGCTCCTCGGTGAGCACCGTGCGGCGCATGCGGCCCAGGGGTCCGCTCTTGCGGGTGAAGTCCACGGGCACGTCGTAGCCGGCCACCTGGCCGTAGAACTGTTCCACGAACTGCTGCCGCTCGGCCATCTTGCGCTCGAAGATGCGCCGGAAGTCCGACTGCTCGCGGATGATGTAGGGCGTGAGGAAGAGCAGCAGGTTCGTCTTGGTCTTGCTCTTGTTGGTGGAGCGGAACAGGTGGCCCAGCAGGGGCACGTCCCCGAGGATGGGCACCTTGGCGACGGTCTCGATGGTGCGCTCCTGCATGATGCCGCCGATGACCACCGTCTCCTGATCCTTGGCCACCACCGTCGTCTTCGCGCTGCGCTTGGACGTCGTGGGGCCGAGCACCGCGTCCGTCGAGGCGATCTCCTCCGTCTGCTCGGTGATGGCCATGCGGATGAAGTCGCTCTCGTTGATCTGCGGCTTGATGGTGAGCTTGAGCTCCACGTTCTGGCGGGTGATGGGGGCGTAGAGGCTGCTCAGACCGCCGAGCGAGCCGAGCAGGGAGTTGACGCCGCCGGTGGTGCCCGGGGTGCCGGTGGTGCCCAGCGACTGGGGCGAGAAGCCGGACTGGAAGGGCACGTTCTGGCCCACGGTGATCTCCGCCTCCTCGTTGTCGCTGGTGAGCAGGTGGGGCGTGGAGAGCACGTTGACGTCCGAGCTCTGCTGGAAGGCGTGCAGCACGATGCCGAAGGCGGGGATGTCGAGGCCCAGCGCCTTGAGCTCGGGGATGACGGGGCCCTGGAGGCCCGCGAGGAAGCCACCGAAGCCGGCCAGGTTGGCGAGCGAGAAGGAGGGAGGCAGGCCGGTGGTGCTGTACTTGGTGCCGACGAGGCCCGTGCCGGTGCCCAGGTTGCCGGGCATGGGCAGCTGGTAGCCGCTGTGCACGTTCAACCCGAAGTCCTGCTTGCGGTCCAGGTTGACCTCCATGATGACCGCCTCGACGAACACCTGGCGCCGGGGCTTGTCCAGCTCGCGGATGACGCGCACGAGGCTGCGGTAGTCGCTCTGGCTGGCGATGATGACGAGCGAGTTGGTGCCCTTGTCCGCGGAGATCTTCACCTCGCCGGAGAAGAGCTCGGCGGCGCCGCCCGAGCCCGGCTGACGGGGCATGCCCGGCGCGCCCGGCACGGGAACGGGCGAGCGCGGCCGGTTGCCGGTGCCCTGGGAGAGCGTCTGCAGGGTGCTGGCGAGCTCCTCCGCGTTGGCGTTCTCCAGCGGGTAGACGTTGATGCGCTCGGTGCCGGCGGTGGGGATGTCCAGCTCGCGCACCAGGCTCTGGATGCGCTCGAAGGCCGCGGGGCTGGCCACGACGATGAGCTTGTTGGTGCGCTCATCCGGAATCATCTGCGAGAACGTCACCGGGCCACTGGCCGAGTCGCCGCCCGCGCCGCTCGGGGGCATCGTCTCGCCCATGGAGCCTCCCGGCGGGGTCATCACCGCGGGGGCGCCGCGCGGGGTGCGGCCCTGGGGCATGCCCGGGTTGGGGTTGCCGCCCTTCTGCTCGAAGAGCTTCTGCACCGTGGCGGCCACGTCCTGGGCGGTGGCGTACTGCACCTGGATGATGCGCACCTCGTCGCTGGCCGAGCGCGTGTCGAGCTGATCGATGATGCGCTCGAGGCGACGCACGTTGGAGCCCACGTCGTTGATGATGACGATGTCCGGAGGGTACGGGATGGTGTCGCCGTCCTTGGACACCAGCTGCTGGAGCACGCCGCGCAGGGGCTCCACTTCCACGTTCTTGATGCGGAACAGCTTGGTGATCATCTGCTCGTTGCCCGTGTACCCGCCCTCGTCGTCCATGAGGGTGGGGATGGGGTTCTGCTTGGCGGCGCGCTTGTCCACGATCTTCAGGAAGCGCCCGTGCTGGTAGACGGACAGGCCGTTGGCGTCGAGCGCCGCGAGGAACGCCGCGTAGAACTGGTCCGCGTCCACCTCCACGCGCCCGTTCTCCGGGCCGATGATGGAGATCTTCCCGCGCACGTTCTCCGGGAGGATGAACGTGCGGCACGTCGCGTCCGACACCGTCTGGACCAGCTTCTCGATGTCCACCTTGTCGAAGTAGATGTTGTAGCGGGCGCGGCGGCGCACCTCCTCGCACGTGGGCGTGGGCCGCACGGTCGTGCCATTTCCCTCGGGGTTGGTGCCCTGCGGGGTGATCTGCCGATCGGCGGGAGTAGTGGGGCGCTGGGCCAGGGCGGGTGAGGCCGTCGCCAGGGACAGCAGGAGCAACCAGGACGGAAGCGTCTTCATGGAAGGGCGGGGTACGGCGGGGGTTAGCGAATGGTGTAGTTCTTGCGGACGCTCGAGCCGTTGCGCTCCAGCTCGATTTCGATCCGCGAGGCTTCCTTCAGCTTGGTGTAGACCTCGAGGGCCTTCTCCGGGCTGTTGAGCTCGAAGCCGTTGATGCGCTTGATGACGTCGCCGTTCTGGACGCCAATCTTCGAGTAGATGGAGTCGGGGCGGATGGAGAAGAGCTTGAAGCCCTGCGCCTGACCGTCCTTGAAGGCCGGCACGATGCGCGCCTGCATGGCCACGTCGTTGAGGTTGGCCAGCGTGCGATCGATCTCCGTGCGGGGAATCTCGTAGTCGTTCTCGCCGGTGGCGCGGATGCCGTTGCCGAGGCCGGCGTTGGGCGTCTGCACGGGCGTGTTGGTGGGCAGGGGCGGCGGGGTGTACGCGGCCACGGCGGCGCCATCTCCCGGCTGGTTGTCGATGTACTCCTTGCGCCCGTTGTTGAGGACGATGACGCGCAGCCGCTCGATGTCGATGACCTCGGCGGTGCTGCCCTCGATGGTGTCGCCCACCATATAGGTGTAGGACCGCTGGTTGTTCATGTCCTGGATGGACGACACGCTCCACAGCTTGTCGCTGGCCACCAGCGTGCCCAGCAGCTTCACCCGCAGGCTGCTCTTGACGGGCGCGGCGTTGGGATCCGCCATGGGCTGGGTGGGCTCGGTCACCACGGCGGGGGGCTCGGGAATCTTCACGCCCGTCAGCTCCGACATGCGCCGGATGTCCAGCGAGGCCAGCGTCTCGGTGGGCCGGGCCTTCTGCCGGGCCGCCACCTCACCCGAGGGCAGGGGCATCAGGGCCGACTCGACGAACAGGTTCACCGTCTTCGCCGCCAGCAGCGCGACGAGCAGGATGAACACCAGGTTCACCGTCCAGAAGTACTTGCGGAAGAGGAGTTCCATCTCACGTCCAGGAAAGGCCTGCCCGGGATTGAGCAAGTGGGGTGCCATCCACATTGGGGAGCGGGCAACCCGAGCCTTACAGCCAAGGTCTTGAAATCATTCCGGAATAACTCGTCCGGCTGACACGGCCAGTCCTGGCTTCCGGGGCGCGAGACAAAATGTCAACGCGGCGGGAGGCGGCCTGACGCCCTGTCACTCGTCCGGGAGCGGGCCGGAAGCGTCGCCAGTGGAGGGGCCGCCGGAGGCCTCGCGCTCCAGCTTGCGGTAGATGGTGCGCGCGGCGATGCCCAGCAGGCGGGCGGCGAGGGTCTTGTCGCCCTTGGTGTGCCGCAGGGTCTCGTGGATGACCCGGCGCTCGATCTCCTCCATGGGGGTGCCGATGGGGATGACGAGTTGTCCGGCGGAGCCCACGGGCCCCTTGCGCACCGTCTCCGGCAAGTCGCCCACCTCGAGGATGTCGCCGCGGGCGAGCACCACGGCGCGCTCCACCGCGTGCTCCAGCTCGCGCACGTTGCCCGGCCAGGCGTAGTTCTCCAGGGCCGAGAGGGCGTCGGGGGAGAAGCCCTTGAGGACCTTGCCGTTCTTGCTCGCGAAGCGGCGCAGGAAGGCGTCGGCGAGCAGGGGGATGTCCTCGCGGCGCGAGGCGAGCGCCGGCACGCGCACCTCCACCACGTGCAGGCGGTAATAGAGGTCCTCGCGGAAGCGCCCCTCGGCCACCTCGCGCACCAGATCCTTGTTGGTGGCGGCGACAATCCGCACGTCCACCCGCACGGTCTGCGTGCCGCCCAGGCGCTCGAGTTCCCCTTCCTGGAGCACGCGCAAGAGCTTCACCTGGGCGCTCAAGGGCATCTCCCCCACCTCGTCGAGGAAGAGGGTGCCTCCGTGGGCGCGCTCGAAGCGGCCCTCGCGGCGGCTCACCGCGCCGGTGAAGGCGCCGCGCTCCACGCCGAAGAGTTCCGCCTCGAGGATGCTCTCGGGCAGGGCGCCGCAGTTGATGGCGACGAAGGGGCCCTTGGCGCGCTGGGACTGCTCGTGCAGCGCCCGCGCCGCCAGCTCCTTGCCGGTGCCGGACTCGCCCAAGAGGAGCACGGTGGCGGTGGAGGGGGCCGCCTGGCGCAGGGTGTCCATCATCGCCCGGAAGGCGGGGGACTGGCCCACCATGGCGCGTCCGCCCGGGCCGCCCATCTCCGCGAGCTTCGCCTTGAGGACGCGGTTCTCCGCCGCCAGGTCGTGCTTCTCCAGCGCCTTCTGCACCGCCTTCACCAGGGCATGGCGCTTGAGCGGCTTGGTGATGAAGTCGTAGGCGCCGTCCTTCATGGCGGCCACCGCCGTCTCCACCGTGCCGTAGGCCGTCATCAACACCACCTCCACGTCCGGGCGGATGGTGCGCGCGGCCTTGAGCAGCTCCTGCCCGTCCATGCCGGGCATCATCAAGTCCGTCACCATGACGCTCACCTCGGGCCGCCGCAGCCGCTCGAGCGCCTCGGCACCCTGGCTGGCGGTGAGGGTCTCCAGGCCCTCGCGCTGGAAGATGCGCGCGACGGAGTCCAGGTTGGCCCGGTCGTCATCGACGATCAGAACGGTGGGGGCGGCGGGAGTCGTCATGGTGGGCGCGGTCCTGCAAGGCTCATTCCGTTTCCTCGCTCCCCAGCAGGGGTCCGCTCATGCGGCCGAGGTCCTCGCGGTTGACCTTGTCCAGGTTGAACTTGCGGGCGCTGGAGAGCATCCGGGTGAGGGTGGGCTCGAACTCGACGGGGCCCTCCTTCTTGAAGCGCAGGAAGTTGATGCGCGCCACGACGAAGTTCTTGAGGTAGGGGCTCTGCAGGCCGCGCGCCTTGAGGGCGTCCACCACGCCGGCCACGGTGTCGTCCAGCTCCAGCAGCCGGTCCGCGCGGGCCTCGCGCACCGCGAGCGCCTCGGGCATGGGCAGGGGGAGGAAGGCCTCGGCGCGCTTGACGAAGGGGTGGTAGGCGCCGCCGGAGAAGCGCGGTCGTTTCTCGTACGCGGCCCCGAGCGTGAGGAAGGCGGGCTCCTCGAAGAGGTGGGCGAAGTCCGTCTCGCGCCCGGCGCGCGCGCCGGTCAGGCCCCGGTGCATGCGGATGACCTCCAGGGAGCGCTCCTTGAGGTTGTGCGCCTTCTCCGTGTTGAGGGCGAGGATCTGATAGGCCACGTCCTCCTCGGGCAGCACCAGCGCCATGATGGCCTTGCCCCCCAGCAGCTTCGAGGCCTGGAGCCGGTGGTTGCCGTTGGGCGTCCAGTACCGGCCCTCCTTGCGGATGGCGATGATGGGATCCAGGAACCTGTCCAACCGCTCCATCGCCGAGGCGAGCCGCTTGACGTGGGGCTCGGACACGTCGCGCTGGTAGGGGGTGGGCTCCACCTTGTCGATCGGCAGGGCGGCGAGCACCACGGTGTGCGCCCCGAGCGGATCCCGGTAGAGGCCGACCACCTGGCCGCCGTCGGCGAGGATGCCCTGCACCAGCTCCGTCTCGGGGGCGTGCGCCTCGCTCACCACCTCGGCGGGGGTGAGGCCCTTGGAGGCGGGCTCGGCCTTCTTGCGGCGGGGCCGGCGCGTCGTGGTGGACGCACTGACTGCCTTCTTGCGCGGCGACTTGGCGGCCATGGGATGCCCCTCGAGCGGAAAACCCGCGGCATGCTTCCGCATCACGCGCGGGGAGTCATTGCCTGGTTTGTCCACTCGGGCGTCCCGGTGCCATGACGTGGTGCGTCAAGCGGGGAGGGTGGGGGTCTTCTCCACGCTGGGGGGGCGGGCACGGGGCGAGTAAGATGCGCGCCGCCATGCCTCCCAACCGTCGCGACCCCTCTCGCCATCCATCCACCACCTCCGCCCGGGCCCGGCCTCCCGTCGAGGAGAGCGAGGAGGACGTGGCGCCAGAGGAGCAGGAGGGGGACGCGCCGCCCTCCGACGGCGAGGGCTCCTTCGACGAGGAGCAGTCCTTCCAGGAGGAGGACGACAATCCGGACGCCACGCGGGCCGGGCCGCCCCTGACGCTGGAGATCATCGAGGGGCCGGATCGGGGCCGGCGCAAGCGCTTCCAGGGCGTGCGCATGGTGATCGGCCGGGGCGTGGACTGCGAGCTGACGCTCGGGGACCAGTCCGTGTCGCGCCGCCACGTGGAGCTGGTGTACGGCGGCGAGACGGGGGTGATGTTGCGCGACCTGGTCAGCGGCAACGGCACCCGGGTGAATGACGAGCGCGTGGAGGAGGTGCGCCTCAACCACGACGACGTCATCACCATTGGCCGCACCAGCATCCGCTTCGTCGACGAACTGGAGCGCATCCGGCGCAAGCGGCAGGAGGAGGAGGAGGCCGAGCGCAAGGAGAAGGAGGAGGCCGAGCGCCTCGCGCTCGAGGAGGAGGAGGCCCGGAAGAAGGCCGAGGAGGAGGAGGAAGCGGCGAAGAAGAAGGCCGAGGAAGAGGAGGAAGCGGCGAAGAAGAAGGCCGAGGAGGAGGCGGCCAAGGCGCTCCCCCCGAAGCCGCCCCCGCGCGACCCCTTGCGGCTGATGGTCGCGGGCGTGCTCGTGCTGGTGCTCGCGCTCATTGGCGGCGGGGTGCTCTTCCTCAAGCACGACTCCTCGGAGCCCGCCCCCCTCACGCAGAAGCAGATTCGCGCCCAGACCCTGTTGCAGGAGGCGCGCAACTCCTTCCGGCGCGGCGACTACGCGGAAGCGGTGGACCTGGCCGAGCAGGCCGACGGGCTCGCTCCGGGCATGGACGCGGAGAACTTCCTGGCGGCCGCTCGCAAGGAGCTGTCCATCGTGAAGGCCTTCGACGAGGTGCGCGCGCTCATGGGCGCCTTCGAGTTCGCCAAGGCGCGCGAGCTGCTCACGTCGACGCCTCCTGGCACCGCGGCGAAGACCGCGGAGGCGCGGGTGAAGCTCGAGGCCGAGCTGGCCAAGGCCGAGCTCGACTACCAGGTGAAGCAGGTGGAGGCCGCGCTGGAGGCCCGGGACGTGACCACGGCGCACATGCTCATCTCCCGGCTGCCCGCTGATCGCCAGCCGCCCTACCTGGCCCGGGTGGCGGAGCTGGAGTCGGTGCTCGCCCAGGAAGCCGTGGACGCGGAGCTCCAGGAGAACAACCGCCGGGCCGCCGCCGCCCGTCAGGCCCAGGCCCAGCGCGAGGCGTTCGTCCTCGCCGCCTTCAGCCCCGTGCAGCAGCGCTTCGACGCGGGGGACTACGCGCGCGCGGTGCTCGAGTGTGACCGGGTCATCGAGCAGCACGCGGCCGACAAGGAGATCCGCGAGCGCGCCCGGCTGCTCAAGAAGCTCATCCCCCAGTTCGCCCGCTTCTACGAGGATGCCCAGCGCAAGGTGAGCTCCAACGCGCTGGAGTCCGCGGCGCGCCCCCTGCGCTCGGCGGCGGACCTCTACCGGCAGATCGGCTTCAAGGGCGCCGTGGGGGACACGATCCGCGGTCAGCTCGTGCAGTCCTCCGTGGTCGCGGGCAAGGCGGCCCTGGCGCGCAAGGATCTGCCCGGCGCGGCCGGTTTCTTCCAGGAGGCCGTGCGCCTCAACCCGGAGGATCCCCGGGCCCGGGAGGGACAGGCGGCCCTGCAGTCGCGGCTGGAGGACGTCTACCGGCAGGCCTACATGCAGCGGGATCGGGATCCCGAGCGCTCCCTGGAGACGTTCCGGATGATCTCCGAGCTGGCCGCCGAGGGCTCGGTACTGAAGATCCAGGCCGAGGAGCAACTTCGGGCGACGACCCCGTAGTCAGGTGCGCTAGGGTCGCGCGCCAGCGCGGGAGGAGCCAGATGAACGAGTCATCGTTGCGGGAACTGGGGTGGGATCTGCTGGAGGATCGGCAGTTCGAGCGGGCACTGGCGGTGTTCGCCGAGTCGGTGCGCCGGGTGCCCGCGGACCACCGCTCGCGGATGATGGCGGCGCGCTGCCTGTCGGAGCTGGGCGAGCGCGAGCGGGCCGTCACCGTGTACCACGCGTGCGCCGAGGGCCTGTTGCGGCGCGACTACCTGCTGTCCGCCATGGCGGCGTGCAAGCTGGGACTGGAGCTGGCGCCCCAGGAGCGGCGGCTGCGCGACACGCTGGTGCGGCTGCATGCGCGCGCCTCGCGCAGCGCGGCCGGGCGCGCCTCGGTGCCGCCGCCGCTGCCGCCCGAGACGCTCTATGACGGCAAGGTGGAGACGGACCTGATGGGCATGGTGGGCGAGGAGCTGAGCGACCGCGCCATCGAGGTGCTCGCCGCGCCGGACCCCGGCGGCAGCGCCAACCCGGGAGACCGGCCCCCCCTGCCGCTCTTCGCCGAGCTGGAGCTGGAGGCCTTCATCGACCTGGTCACGCGCATGGGCTACCGCTCCATCAAGGCCGACGAGGTGGTGAGCGCCGAGAACGACAGCCCCGACCGGCTGTACGTCCTCGTCGCCGGCAAGGCGGAGGTGACGCGGCAGGTGGGCGAGGAGGCCCGGACGCTGGGCTTCCTCGGGGGCGGCTCCATCTTCGGCGAGCTGTCGCTGCTCACCGGCGCGCCCTCCACGGCCACCGTGACGGCCGTGGTGGACCTGGAGGTCTTCGAGGTGCGCCGCGAGCACCTCAACGCGGTGGCCAAGAGCCACCCCTCGGTGCCGCAGGTGCTGGCGCAGTTCGCGCACAAGCGCATGGAGCGCAACCTCATCGCCACCTCGCCCCTGTTCCAGCCCATGCCCGAGTCCGAGCGCGCCGCGCTCCTGCAGCGCTTCGACTTCCGCGCCCTGCCGCCCGGCGAGAAGGTGCTGGTGGAGGGCGAGCACTCCCCGGGCCTCTTCCTCGTGCTGGCCGGCGAGCTGGTGGTGCAGAAGGAGGACCCCGCGGGTGGCACCGTGCGCCTGGGCGTGCTGCGCGAGGGCGAGGTGGCCGGGGAGATCTCCCTGCTCACGGGCCTGCGCGCCACGGCCACCGTGGTGGCCGCGCGCAAGACGGCCGCCGCCTTCCTCGCGCGCGCGGCCTTCCATGAGCTGGTGAAGCAGTACCCCCACATCCAGAAGTACCTCGAGCAGCTGTCCGACCGCCGGCTCAAGCAGATCGGCGAGGCGCTGCGGCCCGCGGAGATCCTCGACGCGGACGAGCTGCTGGAAGTGGATGCGCCGGAGACCGGGAGCGTGGGATGACGTTGTCCCGAGGTCAGGTGTTGGGGGTGGTGCTGGCGCTGCTCGCCGCGGGTGCGGTGCTCGCCCTCTGGCCCCAGCAGGAGCCGGGGGTGAAGGACGCCATCACCCGGCGGGTGCTCCAGATGAGCGACGCCGCCGAGCGCAAGGACATGGCGGACCTGATGGACGGCGTGGCCGAGTCCTTCCGCTCGGAGCAGGGCTGGGACAAGCAGCAGCTCAAGGGCGTGTTGTTGGGGCAGGTGCTGCGCGGCCAGTGGGTGCGCGTCTTCGTGAAGGACCTGCATGTGACGGAGGTGTCTCCGAGCCAGGGCGACGTGCAGGTGAAGCTCATCTTCGGCCGCTCGGAGGCGGACACGCTGGAGAATCTGGCGCGCGACAGCGTGCTGAGCGCCTACCTCATCGAGGCCCGCTTCGATAAGCAGGCGGATGGGGTGTGGCGTGTGGTGAGCGCGAAGAACCGGAACCTGAGTCCCGGCGAGCTGTTCTAGAGCCCGCCCACCTGGCGCAGCAGCGCGTCCGTCTCGGTCTTCCAGGATCGGGCCATGGCGGCCTGGCCCGAGTCCGTCAGGCGCTTCTCCACGTCCGCCGCCTTGCGCTGGAGCGCCTCGGGGGAGGTGCCCTGCTGGTGCGCGCGGCTCAGGCCCACGTAGTAGTGCTGGCAGCCCTGGGCGAACTCGCCCTCGGAGAAGAGCAGGCGGCCCATGGCCTCGTAGGCCTCGGGCAGCGCGCCCATTCCATTGTCCGGCGTCAACTCCGCGAGCAGGGGCCGGGCGCTGGCCGCGTCCCCGCGCGACAGCAGCAGCGCCGCCTTGGCGTACTGGGCGCGCGCCCGGCCCACGCCCTTCACCGCCAGGGCCCGATCGTACGCCTCCAGCGCGGCGTCCCCGCGGGCTAGCGCCTCCATCACCTCGCCCCGCGCGAGCCAGTAGCGCTCGTCCCGCTCCAGCGCGCCCACCTGCTGGCCCTCGCCGGCGGGCACCCGCACGTCGCGGAAGACGGCCGCGTAGGCATCCAGCAGCTTCAGCGCGCCCTCTCCGTCGCGCGCCTCGCGGAGCACCCGGGCCCCCTCGAGGTAGAGCAGGGGCGCGGTTCTCCGCCGCTCCACCGCCGCGAGGAAGGCCTCGCGAGCGCCCGCGTCCCCCCGCCGCGCCAGCGCCCGGGCGCGCAGGAAGAGGGCCTGGTACTCGTCCGGTGACGCGGCGAGTGCCTCCGCCGCGGCCTTGAGGGCCTCGTCGGGCCGCTCCTCCGCCAGCGCCAGCGCCGCGCGCACGCTCAGGGCCCGCGCCTTCAGGGGAGGGGAGAGCTCCTCCTCGCGCGAGAGCACGTCCGCCACCGTCTTCCGGGCCTCTTCCTGGCCCGTGCCCTGGTAGAGCCGGGCGAGCGCCAGCGACAGGCGCGCGCGCAGGTGCCAGGGGGAGGCGACCGTGGCCTTCTTGAAGGCCTCGGCGGCCTGGGCGGCCAGTCCCTCGTCGAGCAGGGCCTCCCCGTGGGCCTGGGCATAGCGCGGCTCCCTCCACGCCGCCTCGCTCGCCCGGGCGAAGGACTGCCGCGCCTCGGCGAGCCGGCCCCGGGTGAGCAGTACCTGCGCCTCGGCCAGGGCCAGCTTCGGGTTCTTCGCGCCCTGGGCCTGGAGCTCCTCCAGGTACTTCCCGGCCTCTTCCGTCTTCCCCTCGGCGAGCAGCAGCCGCGCGTGGGTGCCATAGCGCTCGCCCGAGCGCGAGTCCAACGCCTCGGCGCGGGCCTGGTGCTCGCGCGCCCGGGCCTGGGCCTCCGGCTGCTGGTGCTCCAGCCACAGTCGCGTGTTCACGTCGGCCGCCAGCGCCTGGGCATCCTTCTCCTGGTCGTCCAGGAGGAACAGGGCGTCCAGCTCCACCAGGGCCTGGCGCAGGTCCGCCGGGTTGTCGCGCACGGACAGGACGCGTGCCGTCTTCAGCCGTGTGTTCACATCCCGGCGCACCGAGCCCTGGTGCACGAGGTACGCCACCGCCCCCGCGAACAGCAGCGCCACCAGTCCCACCTGCAGGAGGGCGATCCGGAAGCTCTGCCGTCCCCGCCCTCCCCTCGGTCCACCAGGGGTTGCATTCGACGTGGCCATGGGCTCGCCTCCGAGGTTTTGAATGGTTTCAGATGGTGGGGGGTGTCACGATGGGTCGCTCGGAGATAGGCACGCTCCCTCGTGGCGGCAACGGGGGGGCGGCGAGAGGACATCCATGGCGCTCTATACCCAACTCGACGCGGTGGCCCTCCAGCGGCTGGTGGATGCCTATGCGCTGGGCACCGTGCGGGAGCTGACGGGCATTCCCCAGGGCTCCATCAACAGCAACTTCCGCCTGGTGACGAGCTCGGGCCGTTACTTCGTGCGCCACACCACGGTGCGCTCCGCGGATGACCTGAACTTCGAGGCGGGACTGCTCGCGCTGCTCAACGCGTCACACTTCCCCTCGCCCCGGCTCGTCTCCACCCGCGACGGCTCGCCCTTCCTGGAACTGCAGGGCGGGCGCGTGGTCGTCTTCGCGTGGCTCGAGGGCGAGGAGCTCACGCGCGAGCGGCTCACCTCCGAGCACCTGGAGGCGTTGGGCGTGGAGCTGGGCAAGCTGCACCGCGTCGGGGCGTCCTACCTGGGCGTGCGCGCCAATCCCTACGGCCCGGAGGTGGTGCGCGGCTGGTTGAAGGGGCTCGAGCAGCACCCCGACGCGGAGCTGTCCGCCATCGCCCGGGAGCTGCACGGCCACCTCGCCCGCGCCGAGTCCCTGCGCGGGGGACAGGAGCCGCGCGGCGTCATCCACGCCGACATCTTCCTCGACAACGTGAAGTGGCTGGGGGAGCGGGTGAGCGCCCTCTTCGACTTCGAGATGGCATGCCAGGACGCGCTGACGCTGGACGTGGCCATCACCCTCAACGCGTGGTGCTTCGACTCGGGCCGCTACCGCCCGGAGCTGTGCCAGGGCCTCCTGCGCGGCTACCAGGTGCAGCGCACGCTCCTGCCCGCCGAGCGCGAGAGCCTCTATGGCCACGCGCTCTTCGGCGCGGTGCGCTACACCGCCAGTCGCATCCGCGACTTCCACCTGTCCGGCCTGCCGCCTGACAAATTGGCACCCAAGGACTTCCGCACCTACCTGGCCCGGGCGCGCGCCCTGCACCAGATGGGGCCCGAGGGGCTGCGCGCGCTCGTGGGTGTGTGAGCGCGCGCGCCTGTCCGGCTCAGATTCCGGTGACGATGCGCCACTCGCCGTCCTCGCGCTGGAGCACCATCTGCTCGAGCTCCGAGTCGCGCTGGGGCCTGTCCATGAGCCCCGGGGCGCGCCAGCTCGCGTTCCAGTAGTAGATGACCGTGGCCCACCCGTCGCGCTTCACGTCCACCCGGCGCACGTCCATCTCCAGCCGGGGCGCGTCCACCCGGCTGAGCAGCGCCGGCAGCGCCTGGGCCAGGTTCTCGGACGTCAGATCATCCACGGGATCCTCCGTGCCGGCGTTGTCCCGGAAGTTCGGTGAGACGAGCGCCTGGATGGCCTTGGCGTCGCGCGCCTCGACGGCCGCGCGATAGCGCTCCATCACCTTGAGAATGGCTCGGGTGTCCTGGGTGTCGTTGATCTGCGTGCCGGGGATGTAGCGGGGGCCACAGGCCGAGAGCACCAGCAGAACAGTGACGAACAACGGGCGGACGTTCATGGGGATAGGGTCTCCGTGAAGGGGCACAACCGCGCACGAGAAGGTGCATTCCCCGTGCCGCGACGGGGGGCGTCTAGCGGAAAGCATCGCGGGGCACCAGGGGGCCGCCGTAGAGGCGCTCCTCGAAGTCACAGCGCTCGGCCCACTCGGTGACGAGGGCGCGCAGGGCGGGGCCCTCGTCGGGCAGCGTGCCCACGGCGTGGCGCACGGCGCCGCAGTCCCCGGCGAGGTAGGCCGCCTGGACCTGGAGCCGGCGGGCCTCGCGGCGGATGGCGGCGGGGGCCTCGCCCTCGACGGTGCGCGACAGGTGGGGCAGGGCGGCGACGGGGGCGCCCGCCTGGAGCAGGCGCCGGCCCAACAGATAGTGGACATAGATGTCCTGGGGGGCCACCTGCAGGGCGGTGGACAGCCGCAACAGGCGCAGCTCCTCGGCCTCGTCCCGGAAGTAGGCCTGGAGGGTGGAGCGCACGGGCGAGTCCAGCGCGGCGAGCTTCACCTGGGCCGTGCGCGTCACCTCCGGGCTGGGGGTGAGCGTGAGGACGTGCTCGAGGAAGGTCCGCGCGGGCTCGAGCTGGCCGCGCCGCGACTCCACGTCGGCCTGGGCGAGCGCCACCTCGGCCTTCAGGGCGGGCTGCTCCTTCACCTGCTCGGCCACCTGGGCGAGCACCTGGGCGGCCTCGTCGGGGCGCTCGAGGCGATCCAGGGCGAGGGCCTGGCCCAGGCGGAAGGAGGGCTCCTGGGGCTGGAGCAGGGCGGCGCGCTCGTAGGCGGCGAGCGCGCGGGGAGGATCGGCCGCGAGCAGCTCGCGCGCCTCGTCCTGCAGGCGCGCCACCTCGCGGGCGCACGAGCGCGTGAAGAGGCTGCCGGTGCGAAAGCGCTGGAAGGCGCGGTTCACCGTGGCCTCGTCGAGCGGCAGCGCGTCCAGGTGCCGCTCCCACTCGGTGGCGAGCGCGTCGAGCGGACGGCCGTAGGTGGCGTCGAAGTCGGCGTGGGCGTAGAGCAGGCGCAGCTTGTCCGGGCCGTGGGTGTCGGCGAGGTAGCGCAGGAAGGAGCCCACCAGGGTGTACGCGCGCGCGGGGGCGGATTGGTAGAAGCCCTCGGGGCCCACGAGCTTGCGGATGTCCGGGGCCAGTTTCTGCCGGCGCATGCCCGCGGCCCACTCGTCGAGCGTGAGATCTCCCTGCACGGGGTTGTCCGCGGCCACCGCCATGCCCTCGATGACGCCCATGAGGGGCCAGACGCCCAGCCGGGTGGTGACGCGGAAGGGCCCGCTGCCCGAGGGCGCCGCCATGACGTGCGCCAGCTCGTGCTTGAGCGTGGGGTGGGGGTAGTCCCGGCCGTTGATGTGCAGCTCCTGGCGCCAGGGCTTGGCGAACTGGGTGCGGCCGGCGCCCACCAGCCGCTGCTTCTCGTCGTCGGTGGAGTAGAGCCACACGCGGATGCGGCCCTCGGGCACGCGGCCGAGGAAGCGCGCGAGCTGGGCGTGGCGGAACTCCAAGTCCCTCGCGCGCCGGTCCACGTCCTCGCGGCGCAGGGCGCGCGGGTAGATGAACTCGAAGTGCTCCGTTTCGCGCACGCCCCCCAGCCGCTCGCGCAGCGTGGCGTCCGACATGCGCAGGCCGAGGTCCGTCGCGTGCGCCTCGATGAGCAGCACCGGGCCGAGCGTCAGGCCGAGCAGCAAGAGGGGCCCGACGCGGGGGCGGGGGCGGCCGAGCCGCGCCTGGACGGGGTCCAACAGCAGCTCGGTGAGGGCGTGGACGGCGAAGATGAGCAGCAGCGTCTCCGCGCGGAACCACAGCAGGGCGGAGGACAGGGTGAGCGTCTCGTCATAGAGCGGCCCCGGCAGGTGGCCCAGGAAGGCGTTGAAGGCGTAGACCTGGGGCCCGAGGACGATGGGCCAGACGGTGACGCACAGCGACACGAGGAGGATGCCGACGTAGAGCCACCCGGCCCGGCCCGCGCGCCGGGTGGCGAAGCCGCAGAAGACGCCCACGACGGAGGCGAGCCCCGCGGAGGGCAGGGTGAGCAAGGGGTAGAAGCCCACCAGGGCGAAGGGGTCACACCGGGTGCCGAGCCACGCGTAGAGGGTGGAGGCGAGGAAGGGCGGCACGAGGACGGCCAGGTTGACGAGCAGTGCGGGTGCGAGCGCTCTCCAGGCGAGCCGCATGGACGCCCCCGGGCGCGGCGGCACTCCCGCGTCGGGGCTGGCTGCCTGTGCGGCGAGCAGGCGACGCTCCTGGTGGACGGAGGCGATGCCGAGGCCACCGCCGAGCAGCCCCACGCCAATGGACAGGGCGAGGCCCAGCTCGAGGCCGGGCACCCCGAAGAGGGGAAGCAGCACGAGGGCCGAGCCGCCGAGCGCGAGAATCCCGGCGGGGACCAGGCCCGAGGGGCGCCGCATGAGGTTCGTGGCACGGATGAGGACTTGGCGCATGACCTTCTCCTATACTCCGCCGAGCATGGCCGAACAGAAGACAGGTGCCGAAAGCCGCCAATTCGCTCGCGCGCCCATCGAGCTGAAGGTGGACTACAAGAAGCTCAACTCGTTCTTCGCCGACTACACGAAGAACATCTCCAAGGGAGGCACCTTCATCAAGACGAAGAAGCCGCTGCCCATCGGCACGCGCTTCCTGTTCAAGCTGACCGTGCCCCAGCGCGACGGGCCCTTCGAGCTGCTCGGCGAGGTGGTCTGGAGCCAGGGCGAGGCGGAGGAGCCCGGCATGGGCATCCGCTTCATCTACAACGACGAGCGCCAGCGCTCCGAGTTCGAGGGCGTGGTGGAGCGGTTGATGGCAGACAGCCTCGGCACGCAGCTCACCGAGAAGCTGCTCAACAAGCAGCTGCACATGGAATGAGCCGGGGATGAACCGGCGCCATGGGGCGTGGGGGTTCTGGGTCGTGGTGGGGCTGACGTGCTGTCGGCCCGCCGAGGCCCGGGACCAGGTGGAGCGCCAGAAGATGGCGCCCCCCACGGCCCGGAAGGTGAAGCACCAGAAGGTGAAGCACCAGGATGGGGAGGATGACGTGGGGCCCACGTTGCCGCGGGCGCGGGTGTTGCTCGAGGATGTGTCTGGAGGCGTGCACGCGGTGGACGTGGAGGTGGCGGCGACTCCCGACACGCGCTCGCGCGGCCTGATGTGGCGCAAGGAACTGCCCGAGGGGCAGGGCATGCTCTTCATCTTCCCGGACGAGGAGGTGCAGCGCTTCTGGATGCGCAACACGCTCATCGCCCTGGACATGATCTTCATCAACTCCGCGGGGCGCGTGGTGGGCATCGTCGAGAACGCCGCGCCGCGCTCGCTCGTCCAGCGCTTCGTGAGCGAGCCGGGCCGCTACGTGCTGGAGGTGCCCGGAGGGTGGAGCCGCAAGGCGGGCCTGGCGCGCGGGGCCCACGTGCGCTTCGAGGGCGTGGAGCACATCCCCGTCATTCCCTGAGCCTTCGTGTGGCGGGCATGACACACGCATGTCGCGAGAGCGCCACATGCCATTTGTAGCGTCCGTCCCCCTCGGAGCCGCCCCTCGGGCTGGTGCTCCGAAGCGAGGACACGATGCGATTTGGGCAATCGAAGTGGGAGCGCCGCGCCGGGCGCTGGGTATGTGCATCGGTGACCGTGCTCGCGCTCTCCGCGTGCAGCGGTGGCACGGGGCCGCAGGGTCCCCAGGGCGAACCGGGAGCACCGGGAGCACCGGGAACGCCGGGCGACAAGGGGGAGCCGGGAAACGGCAAGTCGCTCACCTTCGCGCCGATCAACGCCGCGAGCACGGAGGCCGAGAAGCGCGCCGTCTACGCCAGCTCGAAGGCGAGCGTGAATGGCCGGGAGATTCCCATCGGCTACGAGACGGTGTTGCGCAGCGGCCAGGACCTGGGCGGCCAGCTCTTCGGACGCATGGTCCAGAAGGACGGCAAGCCGGTGAAGAACACGGACGGCTCGGACTTCATCTCTCCGTCCAATGACTTCTCGTCGCTCTTGCAGGCGGGCAACCGCATCTTCGAGGTCACCCACTTCGAGACCACGCCCGCGGCGATGTACCTCTCCGAGCTGCGCCAGTCGCCGGACGGCAAGCTCACGGCGCAGAGCACGCGGCCCATCGACTTCTCGGGAGTGGATGGCCTGTGGACGCCCTGCGCGGGCAGCGTGTCGCCGTGGGGCACGCACCTGGGCAGCGAGGAGTATCCGCCGGACGCGCGCGCCACCGAGAAGGCGGAAGCGGCGGGAACGGTGAGCGGCCTCAGCTCGTCCGAGCGCTCGATGCTGCGCTACTGGGGGCTGGATGCCTCCACGGCCACCGTGGATCAGGTCAAGGCCGTCTATTCGCCCTACCGCTATGGCTACGTGGTCGAGGTCGCGGTGGACGGCTCGGGGACGACGAAGGTCACCAAGCACTACGCGGCGGGCCGGCGCGCGCTCGAGCTCGCCTATGTGATGCCGGACCGCAAGACGGTGTACCTGACCGACGACGGCACCAACGACGCCCTCTACATGTTCGTGGCGACGCGGGCGGGGGACCTGTCCGAGGGCAAGCTCTACGCGGCGCGGTGGTTCCAGACGAGCGCCGCGGGCCAGGGCGCGGGCCGGGCGGATCTCTACTGGCTGCCCCTGGGCCCCAGCGCGACGAACGCGCAGGTCAAGGCGCTGATCGACGGAGGCATCCACTTCTCCGACATCTTCGAGGTCGAGACCCAGGCGGCCGATGGGACGTGCCCCAGCGCGAGCCAGGGGTTCCGCGCCGTCAACACCGAGACGGGCCGCGAGTGCCTGCGGCTCAAGCCGGACCAGGAGGTGGCGGCCTCGCGCCTGGAGAGCCGCCGGTACGCGGCCTACGTCGGGGGCACCACCGAGTTCCGCAAGACCGAGGGGCTCGCGTACAACCCCGCCACCCACCGGCTCTACGTGGCCTTCAGCGAGGTGAACAACGGGATGACCCATTCGCATGCGTCGCGCGACCTGGGCGGTCCCAACCACGTGCAGCTCGCCCAGAACGACTGCGGCGCGGTCTACGAGCTGGTCGTCTCGCCCAACTCGGAGGTGGGCAGTGACTATGTCGCCGAGTCCGCCTCGGCGCTGGTGGAGGGGGCGTGGTTGAAGGCGCCGGGCGCCAGCCCCTATCCGAGCAACAGCCCTTATCATGCTCCCGACTTCACGCTGCCGGACGGCAACGGCGTCGCGAAGCCGGCGACCGGGAACGTGTGTGGCATCAACGGCATCGCCAACCCGGACAACCTGAGCTTCGTCAACGGGTATGACACGCTGCTCATCGGCGAGGACGCGACCGAGGGCCACCAGAACGACGTGGTGTGGGCCTACAACGTCGTCACCCGCCAGCTCACGCGCATCTTCTCCACGCCCTACGGCTCGGAGACGACGGGCGTCTACTTCTACCCGGACATCAACGGCCACGCGTACATCAAAGCCCAGGTTCAGCACCCCTATGGCGAGTCCGACACGGACAAGCTGGGCGCGGATGCGAGCGCGGCGAAGTCGTACACCGGGTACATCGGTCCGTTCCCGGCGATGAACTGAAGCTCGAGTCATGACACCGCCGCGGGGCCGGATCCGGGAGTGAGTCCGGGCGGGCCCCGCGGCGTTCGCAGGTGAAGGCAGGACATGGATCGCCGAAGAGTGACGAGCGTGGTGTGGGTGCTGGGATTGTTCGCCGCGGGAGGCGTCGCCGCGTGGCGCTCGACGTCGTTGCCTCCGCCCGCGCCAGACCCCCTGCGCCAGGTGAGTGAGTCCCTCGCGGCGGCCATGCCGGCGACGCCTGATCGGACCGCGCCCCGGCTCTCGAACCCCTCGGCGTATCTGCCCGCGCAGTGCTACGCGGACACCCGGAGCACGGAGGGGGGACGGACGCGCAACGGCTGCTTCGCGTGCCATCAGACGCCGCGGGCGCCGAACTATGTCGAGGACGCGGAACTCCAGACGGTGCTCACCGTGTCCCGGTACGCGGAGGACAACCGCTGGACGAACGTGCTCCAGCCGCCGCCGCCCGTCGAGTGGTCCGAGGCCGAGGTGCTGGCCTGGGTGCGCACGAGCAACTACGTGGACGCGAGCGGTGGGCTGCGGCTGGCGTCAGCGCTGGCGAAGCCTCCGGCCGCGTGGGACGCCAATGGAGATGGCCGGTGGGAGGGCTACACGCCGGACTGCTGGTTCCAGACGGACGGGGAGGGGTTCGATCATTCGCCGGACGGGGTGATGACGGGGTGGAGGGCGTTCGCCTATGCGCCGTTTCCGGGCATGTTCTGGCCCACCAACGGCAGCGCGGGGGACGTGTTCGTCCGGCTGCCCGAGGCGTTCCGTCGCGACGCGGCGGGGCGGGAGAGCAAGGCCGTCTATCGCACCAACCTCGCCATCCTGGAGGCGTTCATCCGGCGGGAGGACGTGCCGGTGCCGGCCACGGACGAGCGGGAGTTGGGCTCGGATCTCGATGGGGATGGGGTGTTGGGCACGGCGAAGCGCGTGGCCTTCGTGTGGCCGCCGAGGCCGGGGCGTACGTTCGGGTACGTGGGGCAGGCGGCGGGGCTGGACGCGGCGAGAGAGGGTTGGCCCGCGGCGGGGCTCTACCCGCGAGGCACCGAGTTCCTCCACAGCCTGCGCTACCTCGATGTGGAGGGAGGCCGGGTGCGCATGGCCGCGCGGATGAAGGAGCTGCGCTACATGCGCAAGACGCGCTGGCGCACGTACAGCGAGCTGCAACTGGCGGCCGAGGCCGAGGCTCGCGAGAAGATGAAGCACCCGGACGTGCTCAAGAAGGTGCACGCGGACGTGGAGCGCGGGGTGGGCACGGGCACGGGCTGGGTGATGCAGGGCTTCATCGAGGCGGCGGACGGCGAGCTGCGGCCCCAGAACGTCGAGGAGACCACGGCCTGCATCGGGTGTCATGGCGGGGTGGGGGCGACGACGGACAGCACGTTCAGCTTCGCGCGCAAGTACGCGCCGGGCCTGGCCGTGCAGGAGGGCTGGTACCACTGGGGCACGCGGGGGCTGAAGGGCCTGCCGGAGCCGCGGCGAGCCGATGGCCGGGGTGAATACGCGCACTGGCTGGAGCAGGTGGGCGGAGGCGACGACTACGGGAGCAACGACGAGGTGCAGGCGCGCTTCTTCCGGGGGGACGGGACGCTCCGGCCCGACGCGGTGAAGGCGCTGACGCGGGACATCTCGACGCTGCTCGTGCCCTCGTCCGCGCGGGCGTTGCGGTTGGATCGGGCGTACCTGGGGCTGGTGAAGGCGCAGCGCTTCGAGGGCGGCCGGGACGTGGTGGTGGGCACGGCGCCCCACGTGAGGAAGCGGCTGGAGCAGGACGGGGAGACGGGCCTCGAGGAGGCCGTTCTTCCGGGGTGGGTGCCGCCGGAGCGGACCGCCTCGCGCTGAGGGCCACCGGGAGCGGGGCGGGGCCCTACGTCTTGTCGCGCGAGATGGGCCCGACCTTGCCCTTGGTGACCCGGAGGTAGTCCGCGGGCGCGAGGAGTATCTGCGTGCCGCGAATGCCCGCGGAGATGGAGATGGTGTCGAACAGCTCGATCGTCTCGTCCACGAACACCGGGTAGTCCTTCTTGGCGCCGATGGCCGTGCATCCGCCGCGCACGTAGCCCGTGAGCGGCTGGAGCTCCTTGAGCGGCACGGTGTCCACCTTCCGGTCGCCGCTCAGCCGCGCGAGCGCCTTGAGATCCAACTCCCCGTTGCCCGGCACCACGGCCATGAGGACGCCGGTGCGGTCACCCCGGGCCACGAGCGTCTTGAAGAGCTGCTCCGGCGGCATCCCCACCTTGGCGGCCACGGACTCGGCGGACAGGTCCTCCAGGTCGACCTCGTAGTCGCGCAGCGTGTAGGCGATGCCGAGCGAGTCGAGGATGCGGGCCGCGTTGGTCTTCATGTGCTCCTCTCAGGCCCCCATAGCCTGGCGGGCGGCCTGGATGCGGGCGAGCGCCTCCTCGGGGGTGGCGCCCACGGCGGACAGGTGGCCCATCTTGCGGCCCGCGCGCGCCTCGCGCTTGCCATACAGGTGCAGCCGCACGCCGGGCATGGCGAGCACGGCCTCGAAGCGGGGCCCGCCCTCGCGCAACCACAAGTCCCCGAGCAGGTTGACGATGGCCGCGGGGCGCACCACCTCCACCGAGCCCAGGGGCAGGTTGCACACCGCGCGCACCGCCTGCTCGAACTGGCTGGTGAGGCACGCCACCTCGGTGGCGTGGAAGCTGTTGTGGGGGCGCGGCGCCAGCTCGTTCACCAGGAGCCGACCGTCCTTGAGCAGGAAGAGCTCCACCACCAACAACCCCTCGACCGCGAGCGCCGTGGCCATGGCGCGTCCCAGCTCCACCGCCTGGGTGCTCACCTCGGGGGGAATCTGTCCCGGCAGCAGGGACCAGTCGAGGATGCGATCCTCGTGGTGGTTGTAGGCGGGCGGGTACACGACCACCTCGCCCCGGGGCGAGCGCGCCACCAGCACGGACAGCTCCGCCTCCAGCTCCAGCGCGGCCTCCACCACCACGGGGCGCTGGCCCAGCTCCCGCCAGGCCTGGGGTGCCTCGGCGCTGGACTTCACCGGGTACTGACCGCGCCCGTCATAGCCGCCCTCGCACGCCTTCACGAAGCAGCGGCCGCCCAGGGCCTCCACCGTCGAGGTCAGCTCGGCCTCGCTGTTCGCCTGCCGCCAGGGGCCCTGGGGAAACCCGCCCTGGGCGAGCCACGCGCGCTGCCGGCCCCGGTTCTGCACCACCTCCAGGACGTGGGCACCCGGACGCATGGGCGTGTGCTGGGCCACGGCGTTGAGGGTGGCGAGGGGAATCTTCTCGATCTCCAGGGTCACCACGTCACACGAGCGCGCGAGCCGCCGGGCCTCGTCGACGCTGCCGAAGTCGGCGGTGTAGCACTGGTCCACCACGAAGCGCGCCGAGCACGCGGGATCCGGATCCAGCGACTGCACCTGATAGCCGAGCGTGCGCGCGGACAGCGCCATCATCCGGCCGAGCTGCCCACCGCCGAGGATGCCGATCGTGCCGCCGGGAAGAACGGTGCGCGCGCTCATGCGAGCTCCCGGTCCTGGAGCACTTCGTGGGTGCGGGCCTGGCGCCAGGCGGCGAGCCGCGGGCGCAGCTCGGGATACTTGAGCGACAGGATGGCGGCGGCGTACAGGGCGGCGTTGACGGCGCCCGGCTTGCCGATGGCCATGGTGCCCACCGGCACGCCCTTGGGCATCTGCACGATGGACATGAGCGCGTCGAAGCCGTTGAGCACGGTGGCGGGGATGGGGATGCCCAGCACGGGCAGCAGCGTCTTGCTGGCCACCATGCCGGGCAGGTGCGCCGCGCCTCCGGCCGCCGCGATGATGACCGACAGGCCCCGCGACTCGGCCGTCTCGGCGTACTGCATCATCCAATCCGGCGTGCGGTGGGCGGACACCACCCGGACCTCATGCGGAATGGCCAGCTCCTTGAGGACGTCGATTCCCGGGCGCAGATGCTCCAGGTCGCTCTTGCCGCCCATGATGACGCCTACCCACGGTGTGTCCGCGCTCAAGCGATTGCCTCCTGTGCGCCCTCCGGGTGAGTCCCGCGAGGGGGGAAGCACTCGGAGATAGGGTGGGGGGCTGGCGCCGGTCAACACGGAAAATCGAGCACGGGCGCTCCGGGGCCCGGCCGGAGTCCAGCCTGGATCCCGGGGTGTTCAGTAGGTGGAGCCCAGGCGCCCGAAGCTCTTCAGGCTCTTGCTCTTCGAGCGCTTGACGGCCGTGTCCACGGCCGAGGAGTCCTCGGCCTGCTCGTAGTCCTGGAGCAGCTCCCGCTGTTCGGCCAGGTCCGCCGCCACCGCCGAGGGGGTGGCCACCTCACCCGCCTGTTCGAAGAGCTTCTGGTTGCGCGCCACGTAGCCCTTCGCTTCCTCCTTGCGCCCCTCGCGCAGGGCCTCGGCGGCCAGCGTCAGGTTCTTCGCGCTCAGGGCCCGGGTGGCGTACACGGTGGCCTCCTTGTCCCGCCGCGCGTGGACCTCCTCCAGCCGTGGCGTCACCCGCGCGCCCAGGTCCACCCCGTGGATCACCGGCCCGTTGTCGGGCAGGTTCCGGAAGGACAGGGCCACCTCGGTCACGTGGACGGGGCGGCCCTCGCGTGCGTCCTCTACGGTGAGTCGCGCCACCACCCGCTCCCTCTGTCCCGAGGAGAAGTCGGGCAGCCGCACCGTCACGCGGCGTCCTTCCTGCTGGACGCGGTAGCCCAGCACCTCTTCCAGCCGCACCCCCTGGGGCAGGGTGAAGGACAGCGCCACGTCGCGCGCCACGCTGGTGGAGGCCTGCTGCAAATCCTTCTGGAAGAGGGGGCCGAGCTGGGCCGCGTCCTCGAGGAAGCCGTAGGCGCCCGCGCCCAGCTCGGCGAAGCCCTGCATCAAGTCCTCGTTGAAGTCCGTGCCCACGCCGATGGCGCTCACGGTGATGCCCCCGGTGCGGATGTCCCGGACGAGCGCCGACAGATCCGCGTCCTCGGTGAGGCCCTCGGTGGGCTGGCCGTCACTCAGCAGGATGATGCGCTTGACACAGCCCGTGCACTCGGAGGCGCGCACCTGCGCGCGGCCCTCCTGGAGTCCCGCGGAGATGTTGGTGCCGCCATCGTCCCAGATGCCCTCGATGTACTGGAGCATCCGCTCGCGGTTATCGGGGGTGGCGGGCAGTCCGCCCAGGCCGCGCACGTCCGAGCCGTAGTGGACGATGGCCAGCCAGTCGTCCTCGCGCAGCTGTCCCACGAGGTGGCGCGCCGCCTGCCGGGCCTGTTGCAGCTTGTAGCCGCGCATGGACGTGGAGCGGTCGATGACCAGCGCCAGGTTCACCGGCAGCCGACGGGCGCCCGGCACCTCCATGCCGATGACATCCACCGTGGCGAACAGCTCCGCGGGGCCTGGGGGAATGTAGGGATGGGACAGCCGGGCCGTCATCTTCAACGCGCCCGAGGTCTCCGCCCGGGACTGGAGGTTGAGCGGCCCGTGGTGGCCCACCGCACTGGCGCCATGGGAGTCCTCCGGAGGCGCCGAGAAGGGGGAGGGGGGCAGGCCCAGCACCAGGGCGGTGAGGGCGAGCACACCGGCCAGGGAGACGAAGACGGCCGTCTTGTTCATGAGGAGGGGCTCCAGCGGGAGGACGAGAGGCCCGGCTGCTCACGCACGGCGCGGCGAAAAGGTCTGGAGACCCTCTCGCGCGCCGTGAAGTCGTCAGCTTCCCGCCGTGCCCACGCCCTTGGAGGCGCAGAAGTTCGGCGACTCGTTCCGGCCGAAGAGCCTCTCGAACTCCGCGGGATTGGTCCTCTTCAGGGTGTCCAACGCCACCTGATCGAGCAGCAGCGGACGGCATCCCAGGGTCGCCTTGACGTCCTCGGCCGTGTCCGGATGGGTCACCGCGCAGGCCGTGGTGCTCTCCAGGTTGCACGCCTTGCTGCAGTAGCCCATCACCTGGATGGCTTCGTTCTCGCCCGACGTCTGGAGCTCGGTGCCCGCGGTACGCACGCACACCAGTTCCTCGCAATCCACCGCGCCGAAGGAGATGAAGTCCTGGTTGAACCGGATGTCACTCGGGGTGACGGGGATGGACCCCAGTCCCGTTGGATCGTTCGGATCCTTCTTCACCAGCCCGCAGCGCTTCCCAGTGTCGGCAGGGACCTCGCACCCGCCGCACAGCAGGGCGGCACCCATCAGAAGAAGAGCCAGACGCGCAGACATCGACGTGCACCTCACCAGAATCAAAGGAGTTGAAACGTGAAGGGCCACCGTAGCACAGCGCCCCGGACTGCCAACCGTGTCGCATGCGCGGGGGGAATCGCCGCCTGCCCGCCCTGGACATTGACCTTGCAAGAATACCGAGGGGGCAGACATGGGCCGGGGAAACCATTTTGATCGGTTGATGGCCTACGAGGGTGGCGCATAGGATGCGGACTCGTAGCCGCCTCCGATGTTGGATCCATATCGGTCGGCGGGAAGATGCCCCAATGACACGGAGCTCCCGGAAGTGAATCGCCTCCAGGCCGTCCTGCTCGCGTTGTTCCTCGCGCCCGCAGCACCGGCACTCGCACAGAACCAGGAAGAGGGGCTCGGACTCGATCTGAGCGGTGATCCCCAGAAGCCCCAGCAGGAAGAGACGGAAGCCGCCGCGGAGCCGCCTGCGGAGGAGCCTCCATTGCCCTCGTCTGTCGCCGAGGCCCCACCGGCCGAGCCACTCACGCCGGCCGAGCGCGACGTCACGCTCGACGACCGCGTGAAGAGCGTGCAGCGCAAGGTGTACCTGAAGAAGAACCGCTTCGAGCTGGCGCCCTTCGTCACCCTGTCGGTGAACGACCCGTACTACACCAAGCTGGGCACGGCGGTGCGCGGGGCCTACTACCTGGCGGACACGCTGGCGATCGCCGGGCGCTTCTCGATCATGCAGGTGCTGCCCGAGGATGACGTACGCATCGCCAAGTCCACCTTCCAGAGCCGCATCTTCTACTCGGTGCCCCAGTGGTCCGCCATGGGCGACGTGGAGTGGAGCCCGCTCTACGGCAAGGTGGCCTTCCTCAACGACATCCTCCACTTCGACGCCTACCTCCTGGGCGGCCTGGGCGTGGTGAACACCGAAGCGGCGACGGACTACAAGGTCGGCCCGCTGCCCGCCGCCGATCTCGGCATCGGCATGCGCTTCGTGGCCCGCGACTTCTTCGCGGTGAACGTGGCGCTCATCAACACGACCTACGTGGACAGGCCCAACTTCACCAGCAAGGGCGCCACCCAGAACCTCATGACCCTCAACGCCGGCATCTCCATCTTCTTCCCCCTCAAGTCGACTGGACGGGACGCCGAATGAAGACCGCCCACCGTCTGCTGATCGCCCTGGCCCTCGTGCCCGGGCTCGCGCTGGCCCAGGCTCCCGCCGCGCCGGCGACTCCCGCCGCGCCCGCCCCGGCTCCCGCCGCCAAGCCCGCTCCCGCCAAACCGGCCACCCCGGCCAACAGCCCCGCCGTGACCGGCTCGGCCGAGCAGGAAGCCGGTGACGTGTCGGAAGTGGACAAGGATCGGCTCGGGCCCCTGCGCGAGCGCGTGGTGCCCGTCTCCGGCCACCTCTTCCTCAAGAAGGGCCGCCTGGAGCTGAGCCCCTCGGCGACCTTCTCCATCAAGGACGCCTTCTATTCGAAGTACATCTTCGGCGGCGTGCTCACCTACCACTTCACGGAGACGCTGGGCCTGAGCCTGCGCGCCGGCTACTCCCTGCCCACGGTGGCCGCGGCCGCGCAGATCTGCACCTTCGAGACGACGGGTGGCACCACCACTCGCGGCTGCCGCCAGCCCACCTTCCAGGACCTGGACGACAAGGCGCCGGGGAAGATCCTGCTGACGGGCGGGCTCGACGTGCAGTGGGCGCCCATCTACGGGAAGATGTCGCTCTTGTCCGAGCAGTTCCTGCACTTCGACCTGTACGGCATCGCGGGTGCCTCCGCGATTCAGTACCGCGCGCCCGGCGCGACGGCGCTGACCGCGGGCGGCAACGTCGGCGTGGGCATGCGCTTCTTCGTCAACCGCTGGATGACGGTGCGCACCGAGTTCCGTGACCTCATCTATGTGGAGAAGGCCCGCAACCCGGCCACCACGCTGCGCAACCAGCTGCTGTTCGAGCTGGGTGTGTCCTTCTTCTTCCCCAACGCCCCCCCTGAATCATGAAACGTCTGCTCAAGCCCTTCTGCCTCTCCCTCCTCGGGCTCACGCTGACGTGGGCCCAGCCCTCGCCCGCGCAGAGCTTCGAGGGCCTGGACATCTCCCAGCCCAAGAAGAAGAAGAAGTCCTCGCGCAAGCCCCGCGGCAAGAAGCCCGGCGCCACCCAGGCTCCGGCCTCCGACGAGTCGGACTCGGATGACGCGGCGGACTCGTCGGCGGCCACGGACTCCTCGGCGGCGCCGGCGACTCCCGCGGCCCCTCCGGCCGAGGGCACCCCCGCCCAGCCTCCCTCCATGGGGTTGGATCTCACGGCGGACACGCCGCCTCCCACCCAGACCGCGCCCACCATGTCCTTCGACGCGGTGGACGTGTCCGGCAAGAGCGGAGACCGTCAGCGCCTGGACGTCGCCGTGTCGCTCTTCAAGAACGACGAGTACGACAAGGCGGCGATGAGCGCCTTCGAGATGATCCAGGATCCGAAGCTCGCCGGCCTCCACATGGAGGCGCGCTACGTGCTGGCCAAGGCCCTCTACCGCATGGGCCTGTACCACTCGTCGCTCGGTGAGTTCTCGAAGATCCTCGCGGTGGGTCCGGAGACGAAGTTCTTCCGCACCAGCCTCGAGTGGCTCTTCTTCATCAGCCGCAAGACGAAGAACGAGGCCGTCATCCTGGATGAGCTCGCGCGCCACGCCAACCAGGAGTTCCCCGAGCGCTTCCGCAGCGAGTTCCACTACCTCCTGGCCCGCTACCACTTCGTGCGTGGCAAGGCGCTCGACGAGGTGGGCCGCAAGGAGGACGCGGACAAGAGCTTCAACGAGGTCAAGCGCCTCGTGCTGCTCGTCCCCAAGACGGACGTCTTCTACCCGCGCGCCAAGTACCTCGAGGGCCTGGCCTTCTTCCGCTTCGGCAACAAGGCCGCCACCGCGTCCGCGCGCCGCACGGACATCAACACCCTGGGCGCCATCGACTCCATGAAGGAAGTGGTGCGCGTCACGCGCAACACCGCCGGCCTGGACGCGGAGCAGGTGTCGGCGAACCAGAAGCTGCGCGAGCTGGCGTTCATGCAGCTGGGCCGCACGCACTACGGCATGCAGCAGAACCGCTACGCCCTGTTCTATTTCAACAAGGTGGAGCGCGGCACCACGCAGTGGCTCGAGTCCATGTTCGAGTCCAGCTGGGCCAACTACCGCGTGGGTCAGTACGAGCAGGCGCTCGGCAACCTCATCACGCTCTCCTCGCCCTTCTTCCGCGAGGAGTACTTCCCGGAAGCGATGATCCTCAAGGCGGTCATCTATTACGAGAACTGCCGCTACCGCGAGTCGAGCCTCATCCTCCAGGACTTCGAGCGCACCTACCTGCCCGTGCATGATCAGCTGGAGCTCATCACCAAGAAGCAGCTGGACGCGAGCGAGTCCTACGGCGTGCTCGCCGACGTGCAGAAGAAGAACAAGGACGGCCAGGAGAAGGGCGAGACGGACGTCATCCTCGAGCGCATCCTGCGCCTGGCCCTCACCGACCAGGATCTCAAGAAGACGAACGACTCCATCCTCGAGCTGGAGGGGGAGATGGACCTCTTCTCCGAGAAGGGCGACACCTTCCGCTACTCCGAGCTGACCAAGCAGCTGCTCGAGGGCCTCAAGGTGCAGCGCACCGCGCTCATCGAGAAGGCCGGCATCATGGCCAAGGGCAAGCTGGAGACGGAACTCTCGGCGCTCAAGCAGCTGCTCGCCAACGGTCTGCGCATCAAGTTCGAGACCGTCACCAAGGAGAAGGAGTTCCTGGAGGAGCAGCTCAAGGCGGGCGGCCAGGTCTCCATCGTCAAGAAGTACAGGTACTCGGTGGCCGTGGCGGATGATCAGCTCTACTGGCCGTATGAGGGCGAGTACTGGCGCGACGAGCTGGGCACCTATCAGTACACGATGACCAAGGGCTGCGTGCAGCGCGAGACGGCCAACCGGAACGTCCAGCAGGCCAGCGGCAGCAACTGAGTCCATTTCCCCGGACGGGGGGCCTCCCTCCGGGGGGCTTCTCGTCGGGTGAGACTCGCTTCCGGGGGGTTGGATCCAGGTGGATCCAACCCCCCATCGTTTTTCCCAAACCAGTAGGATGGGGCTCGCATGGCCATCAAGCCCGTCACCATTGCCTTCGACGTGATGGGGAGCGACCACGGTCCGGCCGAAGTCATCCGGGGTGCCGCGCAGCTCTCGCTGGAGTCCCCTCACATCCACGCGCTGCTGGTGGGAGACCGAGCCGTCATCGATGACGTGCTGGCGACCACCCGGCACAGCGGCGAGCGCATCTCCGTGCAGCACGCCTCGGGGTTCATCGCCATGGACGAGAAGCCGGGCGAGGCCCTGGCGCGCAAGACGGACGCCTCGGTGTCGGTGGCGGCGCGGCTGGTGGCCGAGGGCGAGGCGGATGCGCTGGTGTCCGCGGGCAACACGGGCGCGTGCGTGCTCGCGTGCGCGCGCCACTTCCAGCTCCTGCCGGGGGTGCGGCGCGCGGCGCTCGCGGCGGTGTACCCCACGCGCATGCGCCACGGCGGCAAGGAGGATCCCTTCTCGCTCATCCTCGACGTGGGCGCCACGGTGGAGGCCACCGCGGATGACCTGGTGACGTTCGCGGTGATGGGGGCGGCCTACGCGCGCATCATCTCGCGCAACGAGCTGCCCAAGGTGGCGCTCTTGTCCAATGGCACCGAGTCCACCAAGGGGCCGCGCCACGTGGTGGAGGCGCACGCGAAGATTTCCGGGCTGCCGGGCATGCAGTTCCTCGGCAACGTGGAGGGCGTGGACATCCCCAAGGGCACCGCGGACGTGGTGGTGACGGACGGCTTCGTGGGCAACGTGTGCCTGAAGATGCTCGAGGGCGTGCACGAGACGGTGTTCGAGCTGGCCCAGTACGCGCACAAGGAGAGCCTGCGCTGGCGCGCGGGCCTGGCGATGCTGGCCGGCGGCATCCAGCGCATCAAGGACATCACCGACTGGGAACAGTACGGAGGGGCGCCGGTGCTCGGCTTCGATCGCATCTTCATCAAGGCCCATGGCCGCTCGCACGCGCGCGCCATCGCCAACGCGGGGAAGATCGCCGCCAAGGCGGCCGCCAACGAGCTGGGCAAGTCCATCCAGCAGGGTCTGGCGCGGTGAGCCTCCCGGACCGCATCGATCCCCGGCCCCCGCGGCGCATCTACCGCTGGGATCTGGACAAGACCTACCTGCAGACGGAGTTCGACTCCTTCCGGGACATCCTGCGCACGGCCTTCCAGAAGGCCCACGAGAAGCAGGCCGTGCCGGGCGCGTCCGCGCTCATCCGCGAACTGTCGGCCAATGGCGACTCGCGCCTGTGCATCGTCTCGGGCAGCCCCCGGCAGATGCGCTCGGTGCTCGAGGAGAAGCTCAAGCTGGACGGGGTGGTGTGGGACGAGTTCGTCCTCAAGGACAACGTGGGCAACCTGATGCGCGGGCGCTTCCGGGCGCTGCGCGGGCAGGTGGGCTACAAGCTGCCCGCCATCCTCGAGAGCCGCGCGCTCGCGCCCCTGGAGGCCGAGGAGGTGCTCTTCGGGGATGACGCCGAGGCGGATGCCTTCATCTACTCGCTCTACGCGGACATGGTCGCCGGGCGCGTGGACGAGCGGGTGCTCTCGCAGATCCTCTCCCAGGCGGCGGTGTACCCGGACGAGGTGGAGCGGGTGCACGCGGCGTGGAAGAAGATTTCCGTGGCGGATCCCGTGCGGCGCATCTTCATCCACCTGGATCGGCTCACGCCGCCCGCGCACTTCGCGGACTACGGCCCGCGCGTGGTGCCCATCTTCAACTACTTCCAGGCCGCGCTGGTGCTCCTGGCGGATGGCCACCTCACCGCCCCCCAGGTCATCAAGGTCGCCGTGGAGATGGTGCAGACGGCGGGGCACAACATCATCACCCTGTCCAACTCGTTCCAGGACTTGCTGCGCCGGGGCCTGCCCCTGCAGCAGGCGGCGGCGGCGCTGGTGCAGGCGCTCGAGGGGCCCAACGCGCTGCTCCAGGCGCTGCGGCCCATGCCGGACATCATCTCGGCCTTCACCAAGCGGCTCGCCGCGCTGGGCACCGAGCCCGCGCCGCCCCCCGCGCGCGCGGTGGACTACCTGGCCATGCTCCACCACGCCCTGCCGCGCACCCACAAGGCGCGCAAGCCTCCACCGGCATGAAGGCGCTCGTCACGGGCGCCCACGGCACTGTGGGCTCGCGGCTGTGTGACTTCCTGCGACGCCAGGGCGTGGAGGTGGTGGGCTGGGAGCGCTCCCGCGTCCCGGTGGACGACTACTGGGCCATGGAGCACTTCGTGCGCTCGGAGGCGCCCGACGTGCTCTTCCACCTGGCGGCGGCCTCGAGTCCCTCCCAGCGTCCGGACGACTCCTGGCGCGTCAACTACGAGTGGACGAGCGAGCTGGCGTGGATCTGCCGGCAGGTGGGCGTGCGCTTCGTCTTCACCAGCTCGGTGAGGGTGTTCTCGGATGGGGCGCGCGGGCCCTTCACGGTGGACTCGGTGCCCGATGCGACCGAGGGCTACGGCAACGAGAAGCGGCTCGCCGAGGCGCGCGTCTTCCACCAGTACCCCGAGGCGCGCGTGGCGCGGCTGGGCTGGCAGATGGATTTCGGTTTCTCGGGCAACCAGATGGGGGCGTGGCTGGAGACGCGCGCGCGCGAGCAGGGGCGGGTGGAAGCGAGCACCCGCTGGTATCCGGCGTGTTCCTTCCTGGACGACACCGTGCGGGCGTTGCTGGCGCTCGCGTGGGTGGAGCCGGGGCTCTACCTGTTGGATGCGAACGAGCGCTGGTCCTTCCATGAGATCGCCTCCGCCCTGAGTGCCTGGCATTCGGGCCGGTGGCGGGTGGAACCCAGTGAACATTTCGTGTTCGATCAGCGGATGATCGACGACCGGATCCGCCTGCCCTCGCTCAAGACGAGGCTGCCGGCTCTGCCTTGAAGGCAACTCGGTGGCCGGAGGCGGTCCGCCGGTGAGCACAAGCGCCGGGGGACGGTATCCAAGCGGGTTGACGCTCCCTACCTTGCCTCGTGGAGGGTGTTTCCGCCCCGAGTCCTCCATCCGGGGTCGCACGTTCGGGGTGGGCCCTCCCGTGCACACGAGGAGTGAGCCCATGCCTGGCGTGAAGTCCACCGTTCCCCCACTGCTTCCCTTGTTCCTGCTGGCCTGTGGGGGCAATCCCCCGGCCGCGGAGAAGTCCCCCGCCACCCAGGCCGCCGCGCTGGACTCGGCCGTGACCCAGGGCTGTCTCTTCCACGTCTCGTCCCGGCTGAAGCCGGGCCGCATGCCGCCCCAGAAGCAGATCGTCGTCACCCGGGAGGACGGAGGGGGATGCGCTTGGGGCGAGGGCAGCGTGGTGCTCGGCACCACATACGATGACTCCTCGCTGTCACTCGCCGCCAATGACCTGGGGGTCGCGGTCGGCTTCACCTCCAAGTCCTCGCCGAGCGGCTCCGCCGCGGTCTCCGTCCAGCTCCGCCACCTGGATCCCCAGTCGCTCGGGGTGCTGCGCGGGACGAGCCTCGGCGCGCTGAGCCCGACCCAGGCCGGCAATGTCAATGACGTGGAGCTCTCCCTCGGCCGGGATGGCACCACCCTGGAGGTGCGCGGCTCCAAGACGGGCGCCATTCCGGGGGAGGTGGGCTCGGGCAGCAACTACGTCGCCCTCTTCCCGGACTTCTTCACGAGCACCCAGGCGCCCACCATCACCGCTGGGGAGGGGTGAGGGGGGCCGACAGGTTCAGCCTCGGGAGGGGGGTGGGGCGTAGAACTCCGGATGCAGGAAGGGAATCAGCGCGCACGCCACGGGGCCCCGCCACATCTCGGTGCGGGTGAAGAGGCCGTTGGTGAGGATGCCCACCGCGCCGAGGCCCCGCTTGCTGCCGGTGCGCCCGGACACCTCGTCCATCACCGGGCCCAGCTCCTCGCCCCGCAGCGCGCGGGCGGCGATGGCCGGGGGGAGGGGGAAGCGCACGCCCCAGGTGAAGTTCTCCCGGCCGTCCGCTGCCACCACGGCCACGCCATTGATGAGGCTGTGGTCGGGATCCACGCCCCCCTCGAGTCCCAGGCCGAGCTGCGCGCCGGGCACGGCACCGAGGGCCGCCCGGGCGCGGTTGCGCGCGCCCTCCGCGGTCTCCGCGGTGCCGATGGGCTGCTCGCGCACGCCGCTGGGCACGTCCACCCCGACCACGGTGCAGCCGGGGAACGCCTGTTCACACACGGCCCTCACGGCCTCGGTCTTGGCGGGATTCGTCGAGCCGACCGCGATGCGCATGGACATGAGTCAGTTCCTCCCCGAGGGCTCGCGCCGACGGTCGCTGGAATTCATTCCCGTCTGGGGGGCGCCATGGCGCTCCCTGGCCGCCCGCCTGGATGGCCCCTCCGCCCACAGGACCCGTGCGGTGACCAGAAGATTCTTCGGGGTCCGGGTGTTATGGAGGGCATCCTGGCCGTCCTCCGGCTCCCGGACGAGGCGTGGAGGTGTAGCTCCCCGCCGCCTCGGCGAGAGGTGGACGGGGGTGGTGCCCACCCGGCTTGTTGCCCCCGTCAACAATGTCTCCATGAGCTACTCCCTCCCGGGGAGGATGCGGTATAGGTCGTCCCCTTAGATTCGCCCCCCTTGGGGCGTCAACCGCGAGATGACGCGAGACTTCACTGACACACCGCCCGCCGCCGGTGACCCGATGCTCCAGCCCGTGCCCGATGACGCGCGCGAGGCTGTGGCCTTCGAGGCCGGGTCCCCGGACCCCCTCGAGGAGCTACCGGTCCCCGAGCCCGAGGAGGTTTCACTCCCCATGCCCGCCTACACGGCGCCGTCCGCCGAGGACACGCTGCCGGATACGGATTTCCTCCCCCCGCCCAAGCCCTCCGGCAAGCCCCCGGAGATCGACCCGGACAAGCTCGATCCGGATGCCCTCAAGGTCATCCATCGCCTGCACTCCCACGACCATGAGGCCTACCTCGTGGGGGGGTGCGTGCGCGACCTGTCGCTGGGCCGCACGCCCAAGGACTTCGACATCGCCACGAGCGCCCACCCGGGTGAGGTGCGCGCCATCTTCCGCAACTGCCGGCTCATCGGCCGCCGCTTCCGGCTCGCCCACATCTACTTCAAGGGCGGGAAGATCATCGAGGTCTCCACCTTCCGCGCCAACCCCACCGAGCTCGTCGACTCTCCGGCCGACAACGGCAACGGCGAGGAGGAGGGGAGCGAGGTCGAGGAGTCGCAGAACCCGGATCTGCTCATCACCCACGACAACGTCTTCGGCACCGCCGAGCAGGACGCGCGCCGCCGCGACTTCACCATCAACGGCCTCTTCTACGACGTCGTCGAGGGACGCATCATCGACTACGTGCGCGGCCGGCGGGATCTGGACGAGCACTACATCCGCACCATCGGCGACCCGGAGATCCGCATGCGCGAGGATCCGGTGCGCATCCTGCGCGCCGTGCGCTTCGCCTCCAAGCTGGGCCTGGACATCGAGTCGCGCACCTACGCCGCCATGGAAGGGGCCGTCGAGGATCTCCCCCGCTGCGCCCCGGCGCGCCTGCTCGAGGAGACCTTCCGCCTCATCCGCGGCGGCGTGGCGGCGCCCAGTCTGCGCCTGCTCGATGCGCTGGATGCGCTGAAGATCCTCCTGCCGCCCGTGGCCGCCTACTTCAAGGAGCAGGGCCGCCGCGGTCAGGAGACCTTCTACTCCTTCGCCGAGGCGCTCGACCGACGCGTCGCCTCCGGGGAGCTGCTGGACGACGCCATCCTGCTCGCCGCGCTGCTGGTGCCCATCGCCCAGGCCTCGCCCGTCGTGGAGAGCCTGGACGCCGCGGGCCGCCCCTCGGTGTCCCAGGCCATCGAGGACTTGCTGGCCGAGTTCGTCCAGACGGCGCGGCTGCCCCGCCGCATCGCCGAGCGCTGCCGCCTGCTGCTCATCGCCCAGCGCACGCTGTCGGGGGAGCGGCGCAAGAAGACGGGAGCGTTCCGCCGCCATCCGCTCTTCGCCGACGCGCTCATCGTCTTCGAGATCTCCGTCGAGGCCACGGGCCGTCACCGCGACGCGCTCGAGGCGTGGAAGCGCGGGGATGTGCCCGCCGCCCGCCCCTCCACCGAGGGCTCCGCCGCCGCCGAGGGGGACGCGCCCCGCAAGCGCCGCCGCCGTCGCCGCCGGGGGGGTGCTCGCAGCAAGCCCGGGACGACGGAGGGGGCCTCCACCGCTCCGGCGGCCGCGGGCGCTTCCGAGTCCACGGCCATGGAGGCCTCGGACGAGTCCCTGGACGACGCCTCGGGCGACGAGGAGTCGGACGACACGTTCGACGCCGGTGACTCGGACGACGACTCCGGCGAGGACGCGGAGGGCGCCTCCGACGAGGGGTGAGCCGTCGCGGACGTGTCAGTTGGGACGCTTGGGCTTCTTGGGGCGCTCGGGATCGGCCTCGGCGCTCCCGGCGACGTCCGCGGTCGTCACCGCCTTGGAGCCGAAGCGCTCGGCGATGCGATCCAACGCCGCGTTGAGCTTGTCGCTGCGCTTGGGGGCCTCGGGCTCGGAGAACAGCCCGAGCTGCCGCGGCTCGGCGCCGCCGCCCAGCTCCTGCATGGAGACGCCGGTCAGCCGCACCGGCTTGTCCTCGTGGGCCTTGTCCAGCAGCTCCCGGGCCACGCGGTAGAGCGTCTGTCCATCATCCGTGGGGGAGGCCAGGGTGGTCCTCCGGGTGATGAGGGTGAAGTCCGAGAACTTCACCTTGAGCTGCACCACCCGGCCCTTCACTCCCGCGCGCCGCATGCGGCGGCCCACCCGGAGCGCCTGCGAGTGGATGTAGGGACTCAGGGCGTCCAGGCCCGTCACGTCCTCGTCGAAGGTGTCCTCGGCGCCCACGCTCTTGGCCTCGCGATCGGGCACCACCTCGCGCGCGTCGATGCCCTGCGCGAGCTCCCACAGGTGACGTCCGGCCGAGCCGAACCGGGCCTCCATCCACGCCACGTCCCGCCGGGCCACGTCGCCAATGGTTTCCAGCCCCGCGCGCTTGAGGCCCTCCTCCGTCTTGGGCCCCACGCCCCACAACCGGCCCACGGGCAGCGCCGCGAGGAACGCCACCGTCTCCTCCGCGCGCACCTCGCGCTGGCCGTTGGGCTTGGCCACGTCCGAGGCGATCTTCGCCACGAACTTCACCGCGGCGATCCCCGCCGAGGAGGGCAGGCCCGTCTCCGCGGCGATCTCCTTGCGGATGCGCCGCGCGATGTCCGCCGGCGAGCCGAACAGCCCCACCGACGCCGTCACGTCCAGGAAGGCCTCGTCCAGGGACAAGGGCTCGATGAGGGGCGTGTAGCGCTCGAAGATGGAGAACACCTGCTCGCTCGCCTCGCTGTACGCATGGAAGCGGGGCTTCACCACGATGGCGTGGGGCGCCATCTTCATGGCACGCGCCATGGGCAGGGCGCTGCGCACGCCGTACTTGCGCACCTCGTAGGAGGCGGCCACCACCACGCCTCGCCGTGCGTCGCCCCCGACGATGAGGGGCTTGCCGCGCAGCTCGGGACGATCCCGCTGCTCCACCGACGCATAGAAGGCGTCCATGTCCACGTGGATGATGGCTCGCATGGGTGGGCTCACTCTACGGGCTCCCTCCGACACGCGCGGCTCACGCTCCGGGTGGCACGGCCAGGGCGTGCTTCTCCAGCACCGAGCGCAGCTCCGGGGGCAGGGGACTCGTGACGCGCACGGGCTCGCGCGTCACCGGGTGCGTGAACTCGAGCGCGCGGGCGTGCAGGAAGAAGCGGCCGAGCCCCGGCTCCTCTCGTCCCTCGTACAGCGCGTCGCCCACGATGGGGGCGCCCACCGCGGCCAGATGGGCACGCACCTGGTGCAGCACGCCCGTGGAGATGCGCACCTCCACGAAGCTGTACTCCCCCTCGCGTGCCAGCACGCGGAACTCCGAGTGCGCCTCGCGCGCGCCCTCGCCGCCCTCCACCGCGGGCTCCACCCGGTCCGGGTGCCGCGGATGGTGGCGCAGGGGCAGCTCGATTTCTCCCTCGTCCGCCAGGGGTCCCGTCACCAGTGCCCAGTAGCGCTTGTCCACCGCGCGCCCGCCGAACGCCTCGCGCACCGCCGCCCACGCCTCGCGCGTGCGCGCCGCCACCATCACCCCGGACGTCTCGATGTCCAGCCGGTGGCACAGCCCGCCCTCGCGCTCGTCCTCCGAGGCCCCGGCGCACTCGGGGTGGCGCGCCAGCAGGGCGTTGGCCAGCGTGCCCGTCTCGCCCGGTTGCAAGGGGTGGGACGGGGTGCCCGCGGGCTTGTCCAGGAAGACGAGCGCCTCGTCCTCGTGCAGCACCACCAGCGGCGCTCCCGGCTCCGGCACCACCTCGCGCCGCTCCTCGGGCACCACCACGCCGATGCGCTGGCCCGCCGTGACGATGAGCCCCTTCTTCGCCGTGCGGCCGTCCACCTTCACCGCGCCCGCGTCGAAGAGCTTCTTGAGCCTCGCGCGCGACAGCCCCAGGGCCTCGCCGATGAAGAGGTCCACCCGCTGCCCGGCCTTGTCCGCCTCCACCACCAGCGTGTGCGTCGTCGCGCTCGCGTTCACTCGGAGAGTGCCTCGTAGACTTCCTCCGCCGTCTGGAACCGGTCATCCGGTTCCTTGCGGAGCAGTCGATGCGCCACCCGCGCCAGTTGGGGATCCGCCCGGGGGTTGAGGGCCAAGAGGGGAGGGGGCTCGGTTTCCAGCACCTTGTGCCACAAGTCCACCGGGGACTTCGCATCAAAAGGAGGCCGGCCCGTCAGCAGCTCGTAGAGCACGACGCCCAGGCTGTAGAGGTCCGTGCGCCCGTCGAGCGGCTCGTCCAATATCTGCTCCGGCGCCATGTAGCGCAGGGTGCCCACCATGCGGCCGTCCAGCGTCATCCCCGCGTCATCCGCGAGGAACTTCGCCAGGCCGAAGTCCATCAACCGCACCTGCCGATCCTCGTCCACCATGATGTTGGAGGGCTTCAGGTCGCGGTGCACCAGCCCGTGCGCGTGGATGTACGCGAGCGCCTCGCACACCTGGAGCAGCGAGTCCTTGAGCCGGCCCATCCGCTCCGGCCGGTTGAGCTCCTCCAGCCGCAGCACCGACTCGCGCGTCTCCGGAGGGGCATGGGGCCTCGTCCGGTCCTCCGGCGGCTCGAAGTCCAGCGGATCCAGGTCGTCCGAGTCCGAGTCCAACCAGGGTTCCACCGGCGCGCGTGACATCCGCCCCGGTGCTTCCGTGGAGCCCGAGCGCATGACGCCGCACTCCTCGCTGGGAGACTCCTCGGCGAAGGCCGACAGATCGAACTTCAGCACTCCGGACGGCTCGGACCCGTCTTCCCCGGACTCGTCCTCGGAGCGCTCCAGGCTCGCCTTCGCACGCACGGGCGAGACACGGGAGGCCTCCGACTTCAAGGCGAGGTAGTCGCGCAGGGTGAGCCCCTCGATGAGCTCCATCACGAGGTAGGGCGAGCTCTGGAACATGCCCGTGTCGTAGACCTTCACCACGTTGGGGTGGGAGAGGTCCGTGAGGGTCTCGAACTCGCGCAGCAGGCGACGTGCCGCGCGGGAGTCCCGGGTGGGAGCTCCCGACAGCACCTTGAGGGCGACCGGCTCGCTGGTCTGTCCATCGAGGGCCCGGTAGACGGTTCCGACTCCCCCACTGCCGAGTGTCTCGAGGACACGGTACCCGCCGATGACCTTGGGAAGCATCAGGCGGAAGATCCTAGAGACTCCGTCGCGCCGGGGTCAAACCACCTCGGGTTCACTCGGCTCCTCGCGGGTGCCCGTTGCTCTCCCGGGGCCCCGTTGGAATACAAAAGAGGGACTTCCGGGATCACGGCCCGCTTCCGGGCCGTGTGCCGGAGCCGACGGCTCAGCGGTTGAGCTGGTAGACTTCCATCACGCCGCGCCCGGGCTGGTTGGCGTCCGGCCGGAGCCAGCCCACTACCGGAGTTCCCGACTTCTCCACCTGCAACTGGAGGGGCCAGGGGGAGGACGTCTCGCCGGAGACGGGTTGATTCAGTTCCCCCACGCGCATCCACGCCGAGCCATTCCAGCGCCACACCTCGGCCTTGCCGGGCATGCTCCAGGCGAGCACGGGCTGCTCGGTGTTGTCCAGGGCGAGCACGGGCACCACCGAGGTGACGTCCACCGTGGAGGGAATGGGAATGGGCGTGCCCACGGCCGTCCAGGTGTTGCCTTTCAGGCGGCGCACCTGGATGGCACCCGGCTCGTTCCAGGCCACGATGGGCTCGCCGTTGGACTGCAGCACCAGGGAGGGGTTGCCGGGCAGGGCGTCACGCGCCTGCATCGGCCACTCACTCCATTCATAGGAGTAATCCTGGCGGCGGATGACCATGAGTCGGTAGCCGTTGTCCACGCGCTCGCTCCACGCCAGCGCGAGGGAGTCCAGGGTCGTGTTCGTCTCCATCGCCAGGTGGCGTCCCAGGAGGGCCGTGCCTTGCGAGTAGGTATTGAAGAACGAGGTGTCCTCGGTCGGCCCCCGCCAGTAGATCATCAGGCCCCCGAAGCCGGGAGCCGTCTTCGACCCCGCGAGCCAGGCGAGCCTCGCGGTTCCGTTTTTCGACAGGCGGAGCGCCGCCCGGTCGATCAAGGGGAAGGGACCCTCGGGATTGGGTCCGACGGTGAACTGCCTCGCCCAGTCATCCCCCTGGTGGCTCCACACGGAGATCGACGAGCTGTTCGCGTCCCGGCTGATCCAGCCGACGGTGGGAATGCCGGACTCGTCCAACGCGATGTCCGCCCCGACGTCGCGCAGATCGCTTGCGGGGAAGGGCTTGGAGGGGATCGACTTCCAGCCCTGCCCATCCCAGTTCCGGACGACCACGGAGGAGGAGGACGCACGCCAGGAGACGAGCGGGCGGCCCTCGCTGTTCAGGCTCAAGGTGGGTCCCTGGGCCGAGAGGAGGGGGGGCTCATCCGTGGGCAGCAGGCTTCCCATCACCTCGCCCAGCGGGATGAAGACGGGCACCTGCCAGGCCCAGGCCGAATCGACGTTCCCCGAGAGGAAGGAGTTACCCGCGGGATCCTCGGCCCGGCCCATCAGCGTGGCGGCGATGGTCTGGGGCGGCGTGATGTTCATCGAGTGGGCCGGGAAGAAGAGCGTCTTGCGGTCCTCGGACAGCCCCGAGGGGGAGAGCAGTTGTGTTCCCCCGCCGCTCGCGTTCAGGCGCAGGGTCAGGGTGCCGAGCGCCGAGGTGGTCAGTGGCTCGGAGAACTTGAGCGCGATGGGCGCCGCCTTCACCGGCACCTGGGGTTCGCCACGCGAGGGGAAGGTGGTGAGGAGCAGTGGCGCCGTGCGGTCCACGCGCACCTTGCGAGGCTCGCTCTTGTAGACCTGCTCGCCGATCCACGCCCGGGCCTCCAGCGTGTACTCACCCTCGGGCCAGCCGGTCGTGTCCCAGCGGTAGCTGGCGTCCCCGATCGTGGCCAGCCAGCCGTCATTCACGTAGAGGTCCACCCGGTCCGGAGCGCCCCCTGTCACGGTCAGGGCAATGCCCAGATCGCCCCGGGTCTCGGTCCGTTCGGCGGGTGAGAGGAATTCCACCTCCAATTCGTCTCCGCCACAGCCCTGGACCAGCGCGGCCGCGAGACCTACTCCCAGCATCCACCGTCTCGGTTGACCCAGCATGTTTGTTTTCTCCTGATGTTCGGCGAAACGTCGGGTTCCTTCACCCTGGGTCTGACGGTTCCGCCCCGCGGCCGCGCGCGTTCCCTCGCTACGTCGGCACAAGGCATGCCCCGTGTGAAGCCAGGCGGTACTTCTCTACCTCAAGATCAGGAGCGTTTGAAATTTGATTCGTGACACACGGATCGTGTGTCTTTCATGCAAATCCAGACATCATGGCGGGTAAATCCAGGGAGCCCCGTGGACGATTGCGTCCACCGTGGCGGCCGCGGAATGTGAGTCGAAAGACCCGTGGCGGGTCAAAGAGAGACGGAATCCAGAGGGCCCGGGAGTTTCCCGAGATGGCCGTGGACGATTCCGTCCACGCCCCGGTTCATCACCCTCTATGCGCTTTTCTTCTCCGCGCGAGCCTTGCGCGTCTGGCGGAGCTCCTCCTGCGTCTGGTGCGGCCACTTCTCCGGGTACTTGAACGCGTAGAACAGGAAGTCATCCGGCCTCTTCTCCTCCGGGGCGGTCTTGAAGAGCTGGTTGTTGATGCAGACCAGGGTCTTGTCACCGCCTTGCGAGACGAAAGCAGGGGTGGAGCGGCCTTTGTCGCTCTGGGCCTTCGGACTGTAGAAGTAGACCACGTCGCCCATGTTTCCCGCCTGTCGCATGAAGATGGGCGTCACCACGTCGATGATGGCCTTCACCTTGTCGCGATCCTTCATCTGTGAATGGGCGGGTGCTCTGATGCACTGAATGGCCTCCTGATAGATCTTCTTCTGGTAGGCCTCGAACCCCGTGTTCTGGATGATCTCGGCCGCCGAGAGGCATCGCTCCCAGATTTCGTATTTGCGTCCCACCCGGTTCATGATCGTGTGGGCGACACCCGCCCAGGACGTCGGGCTCTGCCCGATGGCCTCACCGCAGATCGTGGCGACGAAGATCTCGAACTCCTCCCGCCGATCCGCGGGGACGACGGGCATGGGCGAGTAGAGCGCCTCGATGTGGCCCGAGGGGGTGACGGAGTTGGAGCTGCAGACCCCCGAGGCGAAGACGCGTGAGACGAACGCGCCGGAATCGAAGGGAGCGAAGCCGACGGAGGCGTTGTGGCCCTCGCGCGCCGCGTAGTCCGCGATGGCCCAGACGGGCACGTTCTTGTCCGCCCCGTGAGGCAGGGGCGTCAGGACCACGAACACCTCCAGGCCCTTGACCTTCTTGAGCGCCTGCACGTCCTCGCGCGGCAGGCTCTTCAAGTTGAAGAACGTGTGCTGGAACCTGTTCTGGCGGCTCGTGACCGACAGGTTCTCCAGTGGAGCCAGCCGCGTCTGGATGTCATCCGGTGAGCACGTCGCCAGGAAGAAGAAGTCCTCGTTCCGGGGCGCGCGGGAGTGGTCGCCCGCGTTGGACAGGCGCTCGGAGAGCAACTCCAGGAGGAAGCCCTCCAGGTAGTCGCCCAGCTCCTCGAGCCGCTGGGTGTCCCCCTCCGTGTACAGAACGTAGGGCGTGAGCTGCAGATCCAGCGCCACGTTCTCGTGGAAGCCCTCGAACGCGCCCTGGATGGCCAGTTCGCCGTTGTTCAGCGACACCGTGAAGTCCGTCAACCGGGGCCTGTCCACCGTGAGCGCGGGCCGGGGAAGCGGCCGGAGCTGTTCCAGCGGCGCGGCCGGTTTCTGGGCGCTCTTCTCCTTCTTCTCCGGAGCGGGAGGCGGCGGGCGCGTGAGCGTGAGCTGATACTGGAAGGCCAGCTTTGGCGTCGACTCGACCCCGCCCGTCGCGAGGAGATGGTCCTCGTTCCACTCCCCCTCCTCATCGCCCGGTGTGGAAGCGAACCCCACCTTCCACCGCAAGCGCCCGGTCGTCGCCGAATCCCCGACCACCCACTCCATCCGGACCCTCGCCTGCTCATCGGGCTCCAGACCCTCGGGCGGCGTGGGATGGATGTCCACCGTCGCCTGGAGCCCCTTGAAGAGTTCGCAGAAGTCCGGCTCGAGCTGGATGCCGGACCCGACGTGCATCCCGAGCAGGCCGATCGCCTTCTGGAACTTCTCCTCGAAGGCGGGGGCGAGGGGGCTGAAGCGGATGTCCGCCTTCAACGCGTAGGCGATGCTCTTGGGGTCCGTGGGGAGGACCTCGACGGCCTCATTGCCGAAGAGGGACGGCTCGATCCGGTAGCCCATGCGCCCCGTGCCGATGAGGCCGAGTTCCAGGATGGAGACACGCAGTGGCCGGTGCCCCGTGGCATCTTTCTCCAGGACCTGGAAGACCTTCCCCTTGGGAACGAGCCAGGTCTCGCGTGGGTGGGAGGCCCGCTTGTCGGCGAGGCTGTCCCCCTGGATGATCCATTCGAGCCTGCACGGTATCGGCTCGATCACGTTCCTGCATTCTCCGCCTATCTGGACGGGCCAGTCGTTCAGGTCGCGCGGCGCGGGCTGATCCTTGCGCTCGGGCGTGAGGTTGATGCGAGGCGCCGCCCGGATCCGCAGGACCCCGTCATAGCCCAGCGGAAGGTGGCAGGTCGTGGACGGCGCTTCGCTCCCAGGTGCGTTCTCGGTCGGTGCCATGTGGGTGTCCTTTCCTGGGAGCGGATCAGCTCTCGAGTTTGAATGGGGCACTGCACGGCATCATGTCGCTCTGGCGCACGGGCCTCGGCTTCTTGCTCTTGGCGTCGAGCGGGCGCCGGACCGAGAACTGGTACTGGATGCCGGGAACCAGTGCCTGGACCTCGATGGTCGCGACGAAGTCGCCATTCGGATCACAACCCCCGCGTGGACTCTTCGGGTGCGGCGTGGCGTACCGGACGTCCTCCGGTTTCGGCTTCGGGGTGCTGCTCTCGGGAGCTTTGCCCTTCGAATCGAAGTCGATGACGAGCTCGAACTCGCGGGCGACCGCCCAGGCGGCGGCATCCTTCGTGCCGGGCACCGGCACCTCGACGCCCTCGGCATGGCAGCGGACCTCCACCACCTCGCCCTTGCGCTCCACCTTCAGGTCCCCCTCCCACCGAGGCGTGAAGTCATACTTGCCCTCCGCCTGCAGGCTCTTGAGGTCGGCGCTCGGATCGGTCGAGACGAGCTCCAGCTTGAATTGATGGACTCCCTCGAGGCTCGCGGCCTTGCTTCCGGCGGGGTAGGGCACACGTGCCGAGACGAGCCAGTCCGCGACGCCCTCTCCGCTCCGGACGGCGAGCTTCTTGGGTTTCAACGCGGCGAAGTTCTTGAGGACCTCCCACTTCTGGCTTCCCGGGAGCAGGCGGGAGAAGCGGGCGGTGAACTTGTTGAGATCCTCGGGCGTTCCGGACACGCACGCGGAAATCTCCAGCTCGCACACTCCCATCTTGGGAACGGGCTTGAAGGCGAGCACGGCGCGCGTCTGGGGATCCATCGGGCGAAAGCCCACCTTCCGGTACAGACCCGGCCGGGGGTGGGAGATGCGCAGGCTGTCGGACGCCTCCGCCTTCAACTCCTCGAAGCGCGCCCGCGTGATGGAACCATCGCCCTCGCCCGTGGTCTCGCCGCCGAAGGGGTACAGCAGGGGGAGCCCGCTCAGGGCGGTGAAGTCGAACCAATAGAAGCGCTCGGCGCCGGGCGGGAGGTCTCCCCGGGCGAGCAGGTCGAAGAGCCGGCCGGGTGGAAGGAGACGGACAACCAGTTCCTACGTCCGGGGTGCGCGGTGAGCCGCAGGAGCCGCTTGTCCGCGGGGTCCGCCACATCCACGTCGAAGGTGCCCGCCTCCGCGGCGGCCACGCGCACCCGGTCCGCCACGCCCTTGCCCTCGACGTTGAGGACGCACGAGAGGCCCCCGGTTTCAATGCGCACGAGCGGCGGCAGTTTCTTGTTCTGGGCGGCGACCTGGCCGAGCGCCGCCACGAGCATCACGTGCAGGCGTGGGGACTGGCCCGCGCGGCAGGCGCTCTCGTAATTCGGGTAGGGGAGGGCGCCGAGCTTGGATTTGGCCGTCGTGGGCTTGTTCTTGAGGACGAACTCGCACGTTTCGTCGAAGAGCCACAGGGCCTGCTGCCGTGGATCCTCACAGCGGGCGGACGTGAAGCAGACGTCGAAGAACGTCTTCTTGTCCTTCTTGACCAGCTCCACCTTCGCGTTCTCCCCCTCGAGGGCGGCTTGGAGCTTGTCCGGCTTTCCGTCGAACTTGAGGGAGCAGGACAGACCGTCCTCTTTGATGGTCAGCAACTCGAAGGGGACCTTCTTCGCCTTGAGCACGGCGAGCCCCTTCACGAGCCCCCAGCCCACGCGGATGTCCATGGCCGCCAGACAGTCGTTGAAGGAGACGCGGTCCTTGATGAGGAAGAGCGTCTTCTTTCCTTTCGAGAAGACCTTCTCTCCCTCCGCCGTCAGGCCAACGATGAAGTCCTTGTTGGCCTCAGCCCGCTTGAACATCTTGTCATCGAGCTGGGGCCCCTCGCTGGGCGGCACGGGACGCGCGGTGAAGGGGATCATCGCCTCGGTTTGGGGCGTACCGGGGCCCTGGGGCGTCTCGCTGAGCCGCAACGAGATGAAGCCCGGGAGTTCGAGCGGTGCGGGCTCCTCGAAGGGGAAGAACCAGCGCCAGCTTCCATCCGCCAACCGGATGGGCTGCTCGATGACGATGGGATCCTCGCCGTCCAGCTCGCCCACGAGCTTCGGGCGGGGAATGGAGAACTTCGTCTGGAGGAGCTCGGACGAGTGCCTGGGCGACAGGGTCTTGGGGGGCGTCGAGGTATCGGTGAGCTCCAGGGTCCAATCGCCCCAGAAGGACAGTGGGAGGGGTTGCACGATGTTCCCTCCGGGGGCGAACTGCCGGCCCGAGGCGATCGGGAGGGTCTTCGCCCCCTGCCGGGCGAGGAGCGTGACCCGGTTCTCCTTGTCGTAGCCGTAGTCCTCGTCGATGACGGTCACGAGGAGGGATTCACCGAGGCGCCGCTCGCCCGCCTTCTTCACGCCACCGAAGTAGAGCGGGCTCGGGTCTTCCTTGCGGAAGCCCGGTACGGGCCAGTTGTCGCGCACGACGGCCTGCTTCTGCTTGTCGAGCACGTTGAGCAGCCAGACGGACGTGACCGGGTGGAGGTTCTCGAGCAGGTGGCCCGGCGCGAGCGGGCCCGAGTCGGAGAAGAGGGGCGTGCTGGCCTTCTCCTCGCCCTCGATGATCCGGGGGATGTGGGCTTCCTTTTCCGGATCACACCACGCGACCTGCGACACATCCTCTTCCTTCGGATGCTGCTGGCCCTGCTCCTCGAGCGCGGCGATCAACTTCTTGAGGACCGTCCTGGCGTTCTCGGGGACCCACTCGTTCTTCTGGATGAGACGGACGTTGCGCCAGCGCCGGGTGATGCCCTCGACGAACATCCGGCCATCGGCGCCCGGCAGGGACATGGTCTGGTCGATGACGAAGCCGCTCGCCGCCTTGAGGCGCATCCGCTCGGCGAGCGCGGGCACCATCAACGAGAACGAGAGCAGTCCGTTCTTGGCCTCACCGAGCTTCTTCGCGTCGATTTTGAGGCTCGCGGGTTTGCAACCGGCGCTGCTCCCCGCGAAGGGGCCGCACTCACAGCCCTTGAGGGGGCGCGGCATGGGCTTCCACTCGTCCCCGTGCGCCCGCTCGAAGAGCAACTCGAGTTCGTAGCTGCCACCGGAGACCATGCTGTTCTGGGCTGGAGGGGGCAGGTAGACGGTTTCGATCTCGAGCGTCAGCGGGTAGTTGAAGCGGTGGCAGGACTCCCAGTCGGGGGCCTTGGCCTGGGGCGCGAAGGAGGTGTTCTGGTCGAGGAAGTTCGCGACGGCGGGGCCGTAGCCGAAACCGTCGTCATCGGACTGGCTGGACTGGGCGAAGTACTGGTGGGTCGCCTTGTTGAAGTCCGCTTGATCCTCCGGGGGGAGGGTCGTCGTGAGATGGTTCTTGATCTCATCGAGCTCCAGGAAGTTGTCCTGGGTGTCCTCCTTGAGTTCGACGAACCGGGGCTTGCCGCCGTCCTTGGTGTCGATCTTCTCCGCCAGCTCGACGAGCAGCTTGATGCCATTGTCGGGGGCGTCTTCTGGGCTGAACACCTGGAAGTGCATGAACCCCGCGTCGAGCTTCATCTCCTTGCTCTTGCGGGCGGACTCCGGGGCATTGCGCTCGTCCTCGAAGTCCTTGAGATGTCCGTGGAGGATCGCGCTGTGGCCTGGGAGCGGCCGCAAGAAGCCGAGGATTTCTCCAGCTTCCACGGGGAAGAAGGGCTCCGCGAAGGTGATGACCTGGCCCTTCTCGAGCGCGATCAGCGCGGCCTTGAGATTGGCCGGTGGCGCCTTGTAGAGCCAATGGACCTGCCCCTCGCTGTCACAGACGGTGATGTCTTCGAGCGAGAGATTGTCGGCGAGCACCTTGCAGACCCGCTTCGGGCCGCCGGGCTTGGGGGGCTCCTGGTCGGAGGGGGGAACCGGCTCCTGGGCCCAGCGCAGCGTGCCGGGCTCGGCTCCCTGGCCGGAGATGTTGACCCAGGCCCCGAAGCGCCGCTTGTACAGCTCGCGGAACCAGGGGACCTGGCTGAAGTAGTTGTCCAGCATCGTGGGCTTCTGGCTCGGCTTGTCCGCGACACCCGGCGGAAAGACGGGGGAGCTCAGATGCATGTAGAGCGAGTAGAACGTGCCCCGGCGGGGCCTGGCCTGTGAATCGGAGGGCATCTCCTCGAGCTCGTGGCGGACGAGGACGAACCCCGGCCAGTTGCCAAAGGCCTCGAGGACGCCGTCCTGGAGGCACGGGGCCTTGTCCCCGGGAAGGCGGGCGGCCACGACGTAGCCGGGGGCGGCGGCATTGACGGGAGCGAGCTTCTGCTCCGCGGGCGGGAAGAAATGGACACCGCCGTGGAGGTTGCGCTGGAGGCCGAGCACGTAATAGCCACCGATGCCGGTGTCGAGCGACTCGTTGTTGTGGTAGCCCTGCCAGGGGCTGGTGGAGACGGTGTTCCCGCGCAAGGGAAAGCTGTACCTGGGCCGGTTGAAGCTGCTGTCGACCACCTCGGGAGGAGCGTCGGTCTTCACCTCCCGGTAGATGTAGCGTCCACAAGGGCTCTGAGAATGATCCAGGAACAGGTCGTAACTGGAACCAACAGTCTCCGGGTTTTTTTCGAAGAAGACTTTCGCTCGCACCAGATTGAAAGACGCGAACCCTTCTGGGAAGGAACTCTGGGGGCTGATGCCAGAGCGCATTCTGAAGAGCATGTGCGCTGGACCAATCCTGGCGCCCAAATCCACGAAGCCCCTGGGGTTTGGCGTGGACATCCGTCCTCTTTGAACGAGATTGTATTTAGACGATGGATCGGCGGTGACCAACCAGAGTTGCTCCTCCGCTCCAACTTGGATGATACAATAGCCAACAATGGCAATGATATGAAGAGGGTTGCCGAGTCGCTTGCTCCGCATCCCAAAGCCCGTATAGATGACCACCGGGTTGTTGGCTCGCAGGCACTCCATGATGTGGGAAAATCTTTCCCGGATCCGAGCTTCGCTGCCCTTTATCTCGCCGACGGCGTGACGCAGGGGATCGGGAAGCAGGTTGCCAGTGAATTCGTCTTTTGAGTTCGGCGCTCGATAGCGAAGAATACCCCCAAGCCCAATCGGACGGGCTCCCGTTGAAGGGAAGATGCGATTGAGAGGAAGTGGAATCTCTCCATTCGGTTCAAGGCATTCGCCCCCTACTTCGTAATTCGCCTTCGGGTAGGTTGTCCATCCATTCTTCTTGATGGATTTGTCAGCGGGGATTCCGAAAAAGGCGCGCTCACCCGTTGGATATCGGAGATCGAGCACGCATTCTGGGTCCCCGGCTCTCGAGTGCGTAATATATTTTTGCCGTTGGTTCCCACCCCGTATGAGTTGGAAGTAATTATAAAGCATGGACGCCGATGTGCGTCCGCACCAGTCTGACTCTTCAGTTGCCAGCACTTTCTGGCCAAGCAGTGGAACCTTGAGTACGTGCCATTCCTTGGCTTGCCTCTTGATCTCCTCTGGGAATTCGTATTGATCGACAGGGAAGACGCGGAGAAGCGTTCCAGACTTGCTGTCTACCTCCACGATGTTGGTGTCAGCCAGTAGGCCTTGTGCGCTTTCGCTCAAGAAGAATTCTTGCTGGATTCCCATTTCATCCCCCCTGTGGCCACGTCACTCCGTGACGTGGTGGCAATCTCTGTGTTTAATCCTGTTAGGCGCACCCTTGGATGTGGAATAGAAACCATCAGAAGGGGCCGGGGGGGCGGTTTTCCACCGGGAAATGTCTGGTTCGATTGTTGGCCAGGTAATTGTTAGCAACGTCTGGCATTTTTGGGTGATGCATAGTTGTAGGTTGTAGGCAGAGTCGTCTTTCGAGATGTCCTTGATTCTTGCGACCCTTCGCGGGAATTCTCCTTCGGGCAGTTCGCTGGTTTGTATGCTTGCGCGCCGATGGATGTCCACCCGAAGCACATTCCCATTGACGACCCCGCAGTTCATCAGGATGAATTTCTCCCCTGATTGCTCTTGCAGGTTGTACCAAATAGAAGGAAGTGAACGGAATAGTTTGTAGGACTCTGGAGATAGCGTCGGCATCTCCGCCGACTCGTCATCGATGAGCGAGTACTTGGTTTCGCTTGGATCCAAGGTGCGCGCTTCCTTCTGCAAGGAAGCCTTGAGCGCGTCCGAGACCGTCGAGCTGCTTCGCGATTCAACGATGACGTTGAACTCATCATCTTCCGGATCGAATCGGCCCTTCGCTCTTGATTTCATGTGCCCGGTGTAGACGACCAGATTTCCCTCCCGGAACATGGCACTGACGAAGCGGTTGTCCCTGATGCGGAGTTGATGCCAGTCGTACTCGATTTTTTCCAATTCCCGAGTCAGGCACTCCTCATGCGTGAAATTCGACCGCATGATGCTCTGGTTGCACACGACGAGGAAGGACTCGTGGAGGCCGCCCTTGGCCTTGTCCTTGGCGAGTTGCTCGAAGTTGACGTCGAAGAAGAGCTGGGTGAGCAGTTGTGACGCCTGCTCGTTCTGGGGATCCAAGGTGGCCGCGCGCGCCGCGGCGTCCAGTCTCTCCTTGGTGCTCTTCGCCGCGTCCTGGGCCTGCGCCAGCAGCGCCTCCAGGTTGGGCTTGTCCGCCCCCACGAGCTTCTCCAGCGTGAAGCCCTCCGCCTCGCCGCACTTCAGGCGCACCCACCCCTTCTTCTGCGCGCCCTCCAGCTTCTGGCACTCCGTGCCGATGAGGACCTTCTTCACCACCTCCCCATCCGTGCTCGCGCTGCCACGCAGGTTCACCTCCGAGCCCTGGATGTAGACGGGCCCGGCCTCCTGCGCCCGGCTCGGCGCTCCTCCCAGCACCCCCAGGCACAGCGCCCAGGTCCACAGGTGAAACCCACTGCTCTTCTTCCTCATGAATCCTTCCCTCGATAATGTAGGGCGGGGTGGGCCCATGTCAGCGGCACTCGATGCGGCACCGTTGCGTCCGCCATGCCGACGTTCCTCACGAGGAGGAAGCCTGCTCGAAGCGCTGGATGGCGGTCAAGGACGGCTCCGGCCGCGCCACATTCATAGGTTCGGGTTGTTGGGTGCAACTGGGGCCCTCGCTCTGATGAATGGGAGAAAGAGACTCGGGGCGAATCGGCGAATGGTTACGGTTCCATTATTGGATGCCTTCATAGCAATGGTGATAACGAACTTCGTTGGGAGCACCCTTGTTCGTGGAAAAATACTCATTCAGTACGTGGGCTTTTCCATCTGAGCCTTGGAGTTGCTCGGTCTTCCATCGAGCAATACCCGGTTCGTCCGTTGGCCAGGTCAGGGTTTGAGAAGTCTGGCATCCACGGTAATTACATAATTCAAAATGGTGGACGGAGTCGTTCTTTGAAATGTCCTTGATTCTATCGGTTTGTGGAACGTCTTCTACTCGGGGGAGATCACTTCTTTGTATGCTTGCCCTGTGGTGGACATCCACATGAAGTACTCTTCCAACAATGCTCCCGCAGTTCACCAGGATGTATCTTTCTCCGGACCATTCTGTCAGGTTGTACCAAACGGAGGGGAGCGAACGGAATATCCGATAGGCAGCCGGAGACAGCACTGGCATCCCCGCGTATTCGCCCTCGAAGTTTGAGTACCTGTTTGCATCCGGGTCCGCGCTGCGTGCTCCTTTTTGCAAGGAGGCCTTGAGGGCGTCCGCGATCGGTGACCTGCTTCTCGACTCGATGACGATGTTGAATTCATCATCCTCGGGGTCGAACCGGCCCTTCGCTCTCGACTTCATGTGCCCGGTGTAGACGACGAGATTGCCTTCCCGGAACATTGCGCTGACGAAGCGGTCATCCCTGATGCTGAGTTGGTGCCAGTCGTACTCGATTTTTTCGAGTTCATCGGTCAGGCATTGCTCGTGTGTCCTTGGGTTTTGCATACCGCGAGGATTGCACACGACGAGGAAGGACTCGTGGAGGCCGCCCTTTCTCTTGTCCTTGGCGAGCTGCTCGAAGTTGACGTCGAAGAAGAGCTGGGTGAGCAGTTGTGAGGCCTGCTCGTTCTGGGGCTCCAATGTGGCCGCGCGCGCCGCGGCATCCAGGCGCTCCTTGGCGCTCTTCGCTGCGTCCTGGGCCTGTGCCAGCAGCGTCTCCAGATTGGGCTTGTCCGCTCCCACGAGCTTCTCCAGCGTGAAGCCCTCCGCCTCGCCGCACTTCAGGCGCACCCACCCCTTCTTCTGCGCGCCCTCCAGCTTCTGGCACTCCGTGCCGATGAGGACCTTCTTCACCACCTCCCCATCCGTGCTCGCGCCGCCGCGCAGATTCACCTCCGAGCCCTGGATGTAGACGCTCCCGGCCTCCTGCGCCCGGCCCGGCGTCCCCCAAATCACTCCCAGGCACAGCGCCCAGCTCCGCAGGTGAAACCCGCTGGTCCTCTTCCGCATGAATCCTTCCCTCGGGAATGTAGGGTGGGGTGGGCCCGTGTCCGCACCATCCGGTGTGGCACCGTTTCGTCCACCCTTCCGACGTTCCTCACGAGGGGGAAAGCCTGCTTGAAGCGCCGGATTGGGGTCAAGGACGGCTCCGGCCGCGCCACATTCATGCGCTGGCCGCTCCTGCTCCCGCTGCTACGCCGCGACGCGCGGGGGCGCCTCCTTGCCGTCTCCCCGCACCGCCTCCGGCTTCAGCAGGACGAACCGCGTGGCCTCCCGGGCCTCCACCTGGAGCGGCCGCCGGGCCTCCAGGAGCGTGGAGCCGCGCTGGGACACCCTCAGTCCCTCGTGCTCGAAATCCACCGCGCCCGACAACACGAACAGCTGGGAGCCCTCCTCGAGCGCCTGCACCTCTCCTGGCGCCAGCTCGCGGTGCTCGCCGTGCTGGAACAGGCCGAGCCGGTCCTTGCGTCCGAGGAAGCCGTACCGCTCGAACCCGCGCACCAGGTCATCGAAGCGCCGCTCGGCGAACATCTTCCACATCCCCTCGCGCAGACGCCCATCCGCCTCCAGCAGGGGCAGCAGCGCAGAGCGGGGAATGCGCACCACCGTCGAAGTGGTCGCCGTGCGGATGGAGGCCGAGCGGCGCTCGCCCGTGAGCAGGGCGCTCTCCCCGAACACGGTGCCGCCGCCGAGCTCGTCCACGAGCACCTCGCCCTGGGCCGTGGGGGCCAGCACGTAGACCGCGCCGCGCTCGAGCAGGTACAGCTCGTCGCTGGCGTTGCCCGCCTGGAAGACGTACTGGCCCGCGGGCAGCACATGACGCTCCGCGCGCGCGGCGATGCGGCGCAGGGTGGTTTCGTCGAGGTGGGCGAGGAACGGCACGCGGCGCAACGATTGAACCATCTGGGCGGAGCGCACGCGGGCCCCGAGCCAGGTGCGCTGCACCCGGGCCGCGAGTTTCTCCAGGGGCTGGCGCAGCCGCTGTTCCAGCCGCGACAGGGCGACGCTCAGCAGGTTGCTCGGGGTGATGGGCACCACCGTCACCAGTCCGTGCCCCTGGCCGTATCCCGGGTTGGCCTCGAGGAAGTAGCGCGCCGCGGGTTTGTCACAGTGCTTCCAGTACTCCCGCTCCATCTCCGACTCGCGCGTGCGCCAGCCGACGCGGCGGATCAGCGGCCGGGTGGAATCCACCATTTCCTGGCCGAACTCCGAGGCCAGTGAGGACATGAGGGAGAGGAACTCCGGTGGCGTCTCCTGCTCGCGCCGCGGCCACACCTCGCCGAAGTACTTGGTGAGCAGCGAGTAGCTGGACGGGTGCACCAACGAGCCCAGGTAGAACACGCGCCGGCCCGGATGCTCCAGCATGTAGCGTCCCAGCCGCGCCAGGATGAAGCGCGCGTTGACGTTGCCTCCCCGGTAGGCGCGCAGCGAGCCCGCCTCCGCGCGGAACACGGCCAGGGACTCTCCGCCGAGCTGCTTCTCGAAGAGGTGCATGGCGAAGTAGCCGACGATGGCGCCCGCCTCGTTCTTGTGAACGAGGATCCACGTGTGCTCGGCCTTGGACTCGACGACGTAGCGGGCGAAGGCCTCCCGGTCCACGCCGTCGAAGATCTCCTGGTGGACGGCGTAGAGGTCGTCGGTGAGCTGGCGGCGCTCCTCGGCGGACAGGGTGTGGGGGCGGATGACGTCGGTGCTCGTGATGCGGGACATGGTGGCCTCGAACGGGGATGTCGTGTCGTGGGGAGTGGCTTGCCCTGACACGAAGCACTCTGCTCCGAGGGCGGCGGGGAGGCTGTGACGGGGCCAACATCCGGCGAGTGAGCACCGTCACAGGGCGCGAGGGCTGCTAGGGTGCCCGGTCCGACCCAAAGAGAGGTTGCCATGGCCCCCCCCGCGCTTCGTTCCCTCTACCCGCCCCTCGAGCCCTACAACACCGGCCGCCTGCGCGTGTCCACCCTCCATGAGATCTACTTCGAGGAGAGCGGCAACCCGAAGGGCAAGCCGGTCATCTTCGTCCACGGCGGGCCGGGCGGAGGCTCGGATCCCAAGCAGCGGCGCTTCTTCGATCCCTCGGCGTACCGCATCGTCCTCTTCGACCAGCGCGGCTGCGGCAGGAGCACGCCCCACGCGAGCGTGGAGGAGAACACCACCTGGCACCTCGTGGAGGACATGGAGGCGCTGCGACGCCACCTGGGCATCGAGCGGTGGCTCGTCTTCGGGGGCTCGTGGGGCAGCACGCTCGCGCTGGCCTACTCCCAGAAGCACCCGGAGCGCGTCACGGAGCTGGTGCTGCGCGGCATCTTCCTCTTGCGCGAGCAGGAGATCCGCTGGTTCTACCAGCACGGCGCGCACACCTTCTTCCCGGATGCGTGGGAGGACTTCCTCGCGCCCATTCCTCCCGAGGAGCGCGGCGACCTGGTCCAGGCCTACCACCGGCGCCTGATGGGGGAGGATGCCCGGGTGCGGCAGGAGGCGGCGCGGGCCTGGAGTGTCTGGGAGGCTCGGACGAGCAACCTCGTGCCCAATCCGGATCTCGTCGCGCTCTTCGGCCAGGACGCGTACTCGCTCGCCTTCGCGCGCATCGAGTGCCACTACTTCGTCCACCGCGCCTTCCTGCGCAATGACACCCAGCTGCTGGACGACGTGCCGCGCATCCGCCACATCCCGGCCGTCATCGTCCAGGGCCGCTACGACATCCCCTGTCCCATCGAGAGCGCCTGGGCCTTGCACAGGGCCTGGCCCGAGGCGGAGCTGAAGATCATCCCGGACGCGGGGCACTCGGCGTACGAGCCGGGCACCACCGACGCACTCGTCGAGGCCACGGACCGGTTCCGCTCGTAGCTTCCCGCTCAGCCCATGACGGGCAGCACGAGGGCGGAGGGGTGCGCGGGGTCGTGGAAGACGCTCTGGTCGGCGGCCACGAGCGTCTTCGCGGTGGCGAGCGGCTCGCCGCTGCCGGTGTTCCGGGCGTAGCGCGGGTGGGCCCCGCTGGACACCTGGAGCCGGAGGCGGTGGCCCGCGAGGAAGCGGTGGGCGGTGGGCCATAGCTCGAGGGTGACGCGCAGGGTGCCATCCGGCTCGGGGGCGGGCCTGCCGGGAACCAGGCGCAGCAGTCCATCGCAGATGTTGATGGATTTGCCCGAGCCGTCGACGTCGCACAGGCGGGCGAAGAAGTCGGTATGGGCGAGGCTGGAGCGGACGAAGAGCTCGGCCCGGACGGGGCCGATGACCTCGAGATCCTTGTCCAGGGGGGTGCTCGTATACGTGAGGATGTCGGGCCGCGACTCCAATTCGTGGTTGTCTCGGGGGCCCGCCTCGCGCGTCAGGAGCGCGCCGCCCACGGTGGGGGTCGGGTCGGCCGGGTCATAGCGGTAGCGGTCGGGCTCCGAGGCCTCGGGCGTGGCGGGAGACAGGCCCCGGCCGGCTTGCAGGTGCCAGCGCTGAGGACGCGCGCCCGGCGGGGGCCACTCCGAGAAGTCGCGCCAGGTGTTCGCGCCCATGACGAAGACGCGCACGGGCGCCTCTCGCAACAGATGGCGCTCTCCCTTGAGGTGGGCCTTGAGCCACACCAGGGACTCGCGCGCGGCGACCGCCATCCCCGCGGGAGCGACGTGGGTCCAGGGGCCGATGGTCAGGTAGGGGGTGCGTCCGGCCTGGCGGAGCGCGGCGTAGTCGTTCACCTGCCAGGGCAGGAAGATGTCGTACCAGCCGCCAATCAGGTGGACGGGGGCGGTGACCTCGGAGACCGAGCCGCTGAAGTCCGCGGGGTTCCACCACGGGTCGCCCTCCGCGTCGTGCTCGAGCCAGTCCTGGTAGAAGGCAACGCGCTCGCCGACCGCGAGGGTATCCACCTCGTTCAACGGCAGGTGCCGCAAGAGGGGCTTGAGCTTGCGGGCCGCGCCGAGCCGCGCGAGCACTCCGCCCAGCCCGGCCTTCTCCTGGGTGCGCACGAGGTGGACCCAGGACAGCACGGTATCGAGCGAGAAGGCCCCGCCCGCGTACGTCTGGCCCCGGAACTGGGACGCGGTCTCGTGTACCGCCATCGCCTTCAAGGTGGGTCCCGCGTCACGCGCGAGCGCCCATTGCACGAGGCCCAGGTAGCTGGGGCCCAGGGTGGCGAACTCCCCGGAGAACCAGTCCTGCCGCTTCATCCACTCGAGCGTCGCCAGCCCATCGGCCCGCTCGTCGCGGAACGGATCGAACCGGCCCCCCGAGCCGAAGGTGCCGCGGACACTCTGGATGAGCACCTGGAAGCCGCGCTCGGCGAAGAGCCTGCCGAACTGGAGCCCGAAGAAGCTCCCCCTGCCATAGGGCGAGCGCACCAGGAGGGTCGGAAGTCTGTCGCCCCCGCGAGGGACGTACCGGTCCGCCAGCAGCTTGACCCCATCGGGCATCGGTACTTCGAGATCCCGCTCGACGATGACGTCATGGGTGTCCGCGGGGGGCAGTTCCAGGAGACGCGAGAGGACGCGGCTGGCGACGGTCATGGCCGCCAGCCTTAACACCTAGCCCTGCATCTGTCCCTGGGGCGGGAAGCCGTGCTGCTCCCGGCCCTCGTTGCCTTCGTAGACCATGGTCGACTTGAACAGCTCGTAGCGGCCGTCGGCGGCCAGTGGCGCCACGCGCTCGCGCAGGGCGGCCATCTCCTGCTTCGTCATCGGCTTGAAGCCGCGCGCGATGGCCAGGTTCTGCTGGAGGACCTCGAGCGAGTCCATGCCGCTGATGGTGACGGCCACCGGCAGGCTCATCGCGTAGCGCAGGGCTTCCTGCACCGTCACCACGCCCTTCTTCACGGGCTCGGCGTTGCCCGACAGGCTCTTCATGCCCAGGGGCGCCATCTTGCGCCGGAGGACCTCGGGGAGCACCCGCTGCTCGAAACTGCGGAAGGAGCCGTCGAAGACGTTGAGCGGCATCTGCACCGCGTCGAACGGGTAGCCGTGCTTGAGCATCTCCAGGTGCAGGTCCGGGTGCTTGTGCCCGGTGAAGCCCACGAAGCGCACCTTGCCCTGCTTCTTGGCCAGCGTGAGTGCCTCCACCACGCCGTCCTTCTTGAAGTGCAGCTCGGGATCGTTCGGGTAGACGACCTCGTGGATCTGCCAGAGGTCCAGGTGGTCCGTCCGCAGCCGCCGCAGCGAGTCCTCCAATTGCTTCATGGCCACGTCCTTGCCGCGGCCGTGCGTGCACACCTTGGTCATCAGGAACGCCTTGTCCCGGCGGTCCTCGAGGGCCTTGCCCATGATCTCCTCGGAGCGGCCCTTGTGGTAGTCCCAGGCGTTGTCCATGAAGTTGATGCCCGCGTCGAGCGCCTCCTGGATGATGCGGATGCCAACCTTCTCGTCCTCGGGCTTGCCGATGTGGAAGCCGCCCACGCCAATGGCCGAGACCTTCACGCCGGTCTTGCCGAACGGCCTCATGGGAATGGCCTCCGGGCTGGTGGCCGCGCTGCCCTGGGCGCTCGGGCCCTCGGCGGCCTCGGCCTCCGGCCTCGTCCCCAGGCTCGCCGTAACGGCGGCCATTCCGGCCAGATGCAAGAACTTCCTGCGTGACGAGTCCATGCGCTCCTCTCGGTGGTGAACGAGGAAAGCTCGCATGCCGTGGCCCCGCCGCGGCGGCTCCCGGGCCCCCGGTGTCCAGATGTCGACCCCGCGCGTCCATCCCACCCGTTTCACCCACCGTGCTCCTCGCCGTTGGCCTGGATTCCGGCTGGGTGGAAAAGAGGGGTGCCTCGGGAACCCGCCTGGGGAGGAGGGGACCGTTCCCGTTGACGGGACGACCGCTCGGGGGGGCTGGACGACCACTCCCGCACGCGCCCGTGGACGCGGCCCGGTGGGATCTCTATCTTGCGCACCCTCATGGAACGCCCTGCCTCACCCCCTTCTCTGACAGCCCTCGAGCGACTCGTGCAGGAGCGCCCCCTGCCGCGCCATGTGGGTATCATCATGGATGGCAACGGCCGGTGGGCGGAGATGCGTGGCCTGCCGCGAATGGAGGGGCACCGCGAGGGCTCCACCAGCGTGCGCGAGGTGACCCGCTGCGCCCGCCGCGTGGGGCTCAAGGCCCTCACCCTCTACGCCTTCTCCTCCCAGAACTGGGCCCGCCCGGCCGAGGAGGTGGCCGCGCTGATGGACTTGCTGCGCGAGTACCTCGAGAGCGAGCGGGAGGAGATCCTCCAGAACGGCATCCGCCTCAACGCCATTGGCGAGGTGGACAAGCTGCCGCGCTTCGTGAAGGAGCCGTTGGACAGGCTGCGCGCGGAGTCGGCGAAGAACACGGGCATGGTGCTCACCCTGGCGCTCTCCTATGGAGGGCGCGAGGAGCTCCTGCAGGCGGCTCGCCGGGTGGCCGAGGCCGCCAGCCGGGGCGAATTGGTGCCCGAGAACCTGGACAGCGAGACCTTCGAGTCCTATCTCTGGACGCACGATCTGCCCGCGGTGGATCTCGTGGTGCGCACCAGTGGCGAGCAGCGCATGTCCAACTTCCTCCTCTGGCAGATGGCGTACGCGGAGCTGTGTTTCAGCGACGTGCTCTGGCCGGACTTCCGGACCGAGGCCTTCCTGCGGTGTCTGGCGCAGTTCCAGCAGCGCGAACGGCGCTTCGGTCTCACCTCCGCGCAAGTCAAGCGAGAGGACTCCCAGCGGGCCAAGGCGTGAACGAGAAGAACAAGAATCTCGTCGTCCGGGCGGTGTCGGCGTTTTCGTTGCTGCCGGTCGTCGTCTTCCTGCTCTACATGGGTGGCCTGTACACCGCGCTGCTGTTGGGCGTGGCCTCGGCCATCTGTGTCAGCGAGTACTACCTCATTACCCAGAAGGAGCTGTCGCCCGCGGCCTGGGTGGGCATCCTGCTCGCCGGCGCGCTGCCCCTGCTGGCCCTGCGCCATCCCGAGCGCACGGGCGAGGGGGCCTTCTGGGTCACGGCCTTCTTCCTCATCTTCGCCTTCACCTTCCACCTCATCCGGGGCCCCCTGCAGGAGGCGCCCACGCGGGTGGCCCACCTGGTGATGGGGTTCCTGTACGGCTCGGTGGGGCTGACGGCCATGTGCGCCCTGCGCCAGATGCCCGAAGGCCTGATGTGGGTCATCGCCGCGCTCGTCATCACCTGGGCCAATGATACCGCCGCCTACTTCGCCGGGCGGTTCCTGGGCCGGCACAAGCTCTACCCGGCGGTGAGCCCCAACAAGACCTGGGAGGGCTTCGCCGGAGGGCTGGTGGGCTCGGTGGTCGGCATGTTCATCGCCCGGGCCGGCTTCTTCCCCCTGCTCACGGTGACGGACTGTGTGTTCCTGGGCATTTGCGGCGGCATCCTCGGGCCCATTGGCGACTTGTGCGAGTCCATGCTCAAGCGCGCCTATGGGGTGAAGGACTCGGGCCGGGCCATGCCGGGGCATGGCGGCATCCTGGACCGTATCGACGCCCTCGTCTTCAACGCGCCCCTGGTCTTCGTGTACGTCACCTTCCTGCGCGGAGTTCTGCCGTAGCATCGAATGTCCGCTTGCCTGGACGCCGGGCCTCGAAGCGGATTGTCGCGCCGGAGGCCCACGGTTACTGTTGGGCCCATGTTTCAAGACACCGCCCTGTTCATCCTGCTGCTCGGCGTGCTCGTCACCGTCCACGAGCTGGGCCACTTCCTGGTGGCCAAGGCCTGTGGGGTGAAGGTCATCCGCTTCTCCATCGGCTTCGGGCCCAAGCTGTTCGCCTTCACCAAGGGGGAGACGGAGTACCAGGTGGCGCTGCTGCCCCTGGGCGGCTACGTGAAGATGGCCGGCGACGCGCCCCACGAGGAGCTGGCGCCCGAGGACGCCGACCGGGGCTTCCTCAACGCCGCGCCGTGGAAGCGCGCGCTCATCGTGGTGGCCGGGCCGGTCTTCAACCTCGTCTTCCCCATCCTCATCTACTTCTTCGTGTTCGTGGGCGCCCACGAGGCCACCTCCACCCGCGTGGGCTTCGTGGATCCGGCCATGCCCGCGGCCGTCGCCGGCATCCGCCCGGGTGACCGCATCACCTCGGTGGAGGGCGAGCCGGTACGCACCTTCGAGGATCTGCGCGAGGCCTTCGTCGGCCGCTTCGATCGCCCCGTGCCCGTTACCATCGAGCGCGACGGCCAGTCGACGACGCTCAACGTGACGCCGCGCAAGATCGTCGAGTCCAGCGCCGTCGACTCGGTGGAGCGGGGCCAGATTGGCATCCAGCCCATCCGCAAGCCGGCGGTGCTGGGCGTGCCCGCGGGTTCGGTCGCCGCCCAGGCGGGGTTCAAGAGCTTCGACCGCGTCCTGTCCGTCAACGGGGTGAACATCCCGGACGAGGCGGCGCTCCATGAGCAGTTGGCGAAGCTGCAGGGGCCGCTCGAGGTCACCGTGCAGCGCTCGCAGCCGGTGGAGGTGGGCGCGACGACGGGCGGCGTGCCCACCCTCGCCACGGTGAAGCTGGAGCGGCAGCCGGGGGGAGATGGCTTCTCCGCCCTGGGCGCCGAGCCCTCGGACATGTACGTGTCGTCCGTGTTTCCCGGCAGCGTGGCGCAGAAGGCCGGCCTGCGCGCGGGAGACCGGCTGGTGAGCTTCAACGGCGAGCCGCTGCGCTCCTTCAACGTCCTGGCCGGAGAGCTGAGCACCCTCAAGGACAAGCCCTTCACGCTCTCCTGGCGCTCGTCCACGGACGGGCAGGAGCACACGCAGCAGCTCGCCCAGACGATGCGCACCAGCACGGACGAGATGGGTCAGGAGACCTCGCGGCTGGAGCTGGGTGTGCGGCCCTGGCTGCCCTCCTCGGCGGAGCTCTTGCCGGTGGACACGGTGGTGGTGACGCTCGGAGTCGGCGAGGCGCTGCGCGAGGCCGTCGTCGTGGTGCCGAAGATCGTCGGTCAGATGGTGAAGGTCATCGGCGGGCTCGTCAGCGGCCAGGTGTCGACGAAGACGCTCGGCGGCCCGGTGATGATGTACCAGCTGGCCTCCAAGAGCGCGGAGCAGGGCTGGGACAGCTTCCTGCACCTCATGGCCATCATCTCCATCAACCTCGGGGTGATGAACCTGCTGCCCATTCCCATCCTCGACGGCTTCCACCTGCTGTCGGCGTTCTGGGAGGCCATCCGCCGCCGCCCCATTCCGGTGCGCGTGCGCGAGATGGCCAACGTGGTCGGCCTCATCCTGCTCGTGGCGCTCATGGGCATGGCCTTCTTCAACGACATCACCCGATAGGAGGTGGGAATGCGGCGGTTGCTCGTGGGAGTGAGCGTGGGGTTGGGGCTGCTGTCGGGTTGTGCCGCGCGGGCCACCCGGGGCGACGAGGACACGGCGGAGCGCGCTTCCGCCACGCGGGGCTACCTGGAGGAGGGACTCGCCTCCTACTACGCCGATCGCTACAACGGCCGGGCCACCGCCAGCGGTGAGAAGCTGGATCCGAAGAAGTACACCGCCGCCCACCCGAAGCTGCCCTTCGGCACGTGCCTCAAGGTGGTGAACATGGAGAACAACCGCTCGGTGGAGGTGCGCGTCAACGACCGGGGCCCCTACGTGAAGGGCCGGGTGGTGGACGTGTCGCACGTCGCGGCGAAGAAGCTGGATCTGCTGGACAAGGGGCTCGCCCGGGTGCGGCTCTACCGCTGCGCGACCCGCACCTCGCAGCTCGACGTGCAGCTCGACGTGCCCAACGAGTCGCGGGCGGGGTAGAAGCCCTCCCCATGTTCCTCGCGCTCGACTCTTCCACGCTCACGTTGTCCCTGGCCCTGGTGGAGCGGGAGGGCGAGGGGCTGCGCGTCCTCGAGCACCTGGTGGTGGCGCCGCCGCGCAAGCAGAGCGAGGCGCTGCCCGGTGTCGTGGGGGAAGTGCTCGCCCGTCACGGGGTGACGCTCGGCGCGCTGGAGGGGCTGGTGATTGGCCTCGGGCCGGGCTCCTTCACGGGGCTGCGCATCGGCCTGTCGTGCGTGAAGGGGCTCGCGTACGCGGCGCGGCTCAAGGTGGCCGGGGCCTCGTCGCTCGCGGCCGTGGCGCTGGAGGGGCCCGAGGGGCCGCCGCTCTTCGCCCTCGCGGTGGCGCGCAAGGACGACCTCTACCTGGGGCGCTACCGGCGCACGGGCCTGGGTGTGGAGGCCCTGGGCCCCGAGGAGGCCATGAGTCCCGAGGAGGTCGCCCAGCGCATGGCCGCCGAGCCCGAGGCGCTCGCCCTGGGCCCCGCGCTGCCCGAGTACCGCGCGGCCCTGGAGCGCCTGGGCGTGGCCCCGTCGCGGCTGCTCGATGCCCCCACGTTCCCCTCGGCGGTGGCGCTCGCGCACCTGGCGCGGCTGCCCGAGACGCAGTCGCTGGAGGCGCTCTTCGCGCTGGAGCCGCACTACGTGCGTGCCTCCGCGCCCGAGCTCAACCCCAAGTTTCCTCCGCTGCCCGGACCCGCGCCCACCGCGCGTCTCAAGGAAGACTGACTCAGGGGCCGGCGACCCCGAAGGCATCGTCGGGCATGAAGCTCAGGGTGATGCGCGCGCCGCCTCCGCCGATGGCTTGCGTGGCGTCCGGCCCGAAGTCGTAGGCGCGCAGGGACAGGGGCAGCTCCAGCCCCAGCGCCAGGTGCTGGGACAGCCGGACGCGCCCGTCGAGGGTGACGTAGGTGATGGACTCGAAGCCGTCCCGGGGCTCGGCGTACACGCCCGTCACCCACCAGTGCCGGGCGCGCATCCGCAACATCCCCAGGCCCCGGCGCACGAGCTTCGCCTCCAGGATGCCCTCCGCGCCCGGGCCGACGTGGTAGTCGCGCACCAGCAGCGACTCGAGGCCGAGACTTCCCGCCGCGGCGAACCCCAGGCCTCCCAGGATGGCGCTGCCCTGCAGGAACACCTCCTGGCCGAGTCTCGCCTGCACCGTCGTCCCCAGGCCCAGGCCCACGGACGACACCCGGACGATGTTGTTGGCGCCGAAGTCATAGAGGCCGAACAGGCCCCACAGCCCCTTCACCGGGCTCGTCAGGCCCCCGTACTGCCCGCCCAGCAGCAGTCCCCGGATGTAGAGGTTGCCCATGATGACGCCGGGAAAGGTCAGCCCCGCGCTCGCGTCGAAGTAGGAGAAGGGGTGGCGGTAGCGCCAGGTCGGATCCCCCAGGGCCCCGTAGGTGAGCTCCGCCGCCAGCGACACCTGCGGCCCCGCCTCGAGCAGGAGCCTGGGCGTGGTGGCCGTGCGGTCCTCCAGCCGCGTCATCAGGCTCACGCCCGGGGTGAGGACGAAGGAGAGCGGCGGCGCCGAGTCGATGTCGCCCGAGGAGGACTCTCCGCCGAGCAGCCAGTCGTTCAGCGTCGCGCCCGGACTGAGGAGCAGTCCCGTGAGCCGCCGCAGCGGACTCACCCGGCCGCCCCCCTCGGGAATCACGGCGCGGTAGGTGCGGTAGAGCACCTCGCCCAGGAACATGCCGCCGAGCGTGGTGGTGATTTGATCATTGATGGCCGGGGCCTCGTTCTCCGCGAAGTACTCCCAGCCCAGGCTGGCCGCGAAGTTGTAGAGGCCCGCGCGCCAGAAGGGCATCCCGGAGGAGCGCGCGAAGTTGTAGATGAGCGAGCCGTGGTAGGGGTGGCCGAACTGGTTGGTGATGAACTGGTCCACGTCGAAGGTCCACCCGTGGGAGCCATCGAAGTGTCCGCGTGTCGTCTCCCAGGAGATGAAGGCGAAGGGCTCGCGGGTGATGAGGTTGTGGAAGGAGAACAGGCCGATGTTGAACGCCGCGGCCTCGAACGCCGGGACGAGGTAGCTGCGGCGCAGCGGCGCGTCCGCGGGAGGCTGCTCCCTGGGGGCCTGCGCCTTCTCGGTCTCGGGCAGGGCGGCCGGGGGGACCTCGGCGGCGTGCCCGAGCGACCCCCACGTCAACAGCAGGGCCGCCATCAGCGCGCCCCCTCTCACGGCCACGTCCCTCCCAGGGCCACGCCGCCTCCGCCCGGGAGCAGCAGGGGCGCCGCGGAGAGCGCGCGCGGGGGCGGAGGGCCCCAGTTCCACATCGCCGCCGCGATCCCCACGGTGCACACCCCGACGAGCGCCAGGCCGATGCCGCCCAATTGGGTCTGCTGGCGCTTCCAGCGCTCCACCTGGACTTCCGCGGGGCTCACGGGCAGCGAGGCCACGCTGCCCTCCTGGACGTTGGCGACCAGCCAGACGAGCGTGCCGGTGAAGGTCAGGCCCGCGCCGATGCCGGCCACCAAGGGGGCCCGGGAGAGCACGGGCGCGCGCGGCGGGGAGTCGGTGGCGGGGGGATCGGCCGGAGCGGAGGGGGTGGCTCCCAGGAGGGTCGCGCTCAACAGGAGGGAAAGCATGCTCGGGTCGCCAGGGGGAGAAGGAACGGCGCGGCCCTCGTACCACCCCCGGTGGGGGACCGCTCGCGGAAGGGTCGCTCGCATCCATGAGTCGACGTTTGCCGGGAGGCCTCGGCGCCCGAGGAGGGGGCGGGGTGACATCCGGCGGGGTGGGAGGCGAGAAGCGGGACCCACCTGGCCGGGGCTTGGGGTAAAGGGGGCGCCATGAACGAGAACCTGCGAATCGCCGTGGTGGGCGCCACGGGCGTGGTGGGACGCGAAGTGGTCTCCACGCTCTTCGACCGGGAGGTGACGGCCGAGCAGCTCACCCTGCTGGCCTCGGAGCGCTCCGCGGGCGAGGAGCTGGACTACGGCGAGGAGACGCTGGAGGTGGAGAAGGTCTCGGCCGAGTCCTTCCGGGGCATGGGGCTGGTGCTGCTGGCCACGCCGGCGGAGGCGTCGCGCTCGCTCGCGCACCTGGCGCAGTCGGCGGGGGCGTGGGTGGTGGACGTGAGCTCCGCCTTCCGGGCCGAGGGCGCCGTGCCGCTGGTGCTCCCCGGCTTCAACTCCGAGCTGCTGGAGGCGAACTTCAAGGGCCGCCTGGTGGCGCTGCCCTCGGCGGTGACGACCGCGCTGGCGTGCATCCTCGAGCCGCTGCGCCAGGCGTTCGGCGTGGCCCAGGTGCAGGTGACGGCGATGATGGGGGTGTCCTCGGCGGGCAACGCGGGCGTGCGCGAGCTGGAGCAGCAGACGGCGGCGCTGCTGTCCGGGCGCGACCCCGAGGCGCACACCTTCCCCCAGCGCGTGGGCTTCAACCTGGTGCCCCAGGTGCTCCCCTTCCTCGCCAACTCGCCGTGGACGGAGGAGGAGGCGGGCTGGACGCTGGAGTGCGCGCGCCTCTTCGCGCCCCGGGGCGAGGTGCCCGTGGTGGCCGGCACCGCCGTGCAGGTGCCCACCTTCCACGGCCATGGCCTCAGCCTCCATGTGCGCCTGAAGAAGCCCGCGCCGGTGGACCAGGCCCGCGCCGCGCTCAAGGGCTCGCCCGCCCTCAAGGTGCTCGACTCTCCCGGGGAGAAGGTCTACCCCATGCCCAGCCTCGTCACCGCGGACCCCACCGTCCATGTGGGCCGCCTGCGCTCCTTCCCCCAGTCCCCCGAGTGGCTCACCCTCTTCGCCACCGTGGACAACGCCGGCCGGGGCGCCGCCCTCAACCTCGTGGAGGCCGGTCTGCGGCTCGCCGCGCGTCCCTCCTGACCCTTTGGCCTGACAATTTGGCAATGTCCTTTCGGCCGTCCCTGCCCATTTGACGGCGGGTGGGGAGGCCCCCTCCGGGTGCCGGAGGGGGCGGGGGCCGGATTCCTCCTGGCCCCTGGCTTGCTAACCTCTTCCGCACCCATGCGTACCTTCCTCCTCACGACCGCGTTGCTTCTGTCCACCGCGGCTTCGGCTCAGGTGAAGTTCACGTTCGGCACCGCCAACAGAGAGACGCTGCGCTTTGGCAAGGCCGACTGCCCGAATCCCGTGACCGTCACCTGGACGCGGACCATTCAGCCCTGCGACAGGCTCACTCTCTGGATTTCGACGACGGGCGCATGTCAGGCCGCGGTCGACACCTCGAAGGGGGATGTCCCGCTGGACGAGGTCTCCCTGGCGACCTTCCAGGGCTCGAACACGGGCACCTTCAACCTCGCGCTCTCGAGGCTGCCCTTCGGTGCGTCGGATGCCGGGCCGGGCGGCTGTGGCGGCACCACCGAGGAGAGGACGTTCACGCTGTGCGGCGCCACCAAACAGGGTGATTATCTCGGCTCTTGCAACACGGCGGTGAGTGCCACGGCGGCCAGGGTCATCTACGACGGCATGCCGCCCGCCACACCCTCGGTCTCCGCATCGAGCGGGTTTGACCAGGCCGCGAGCATCACCGTGAACGCGCCGAGCGATGCCATCAATGGGCGGGTGAGGGTGTACCGCGACAATGTGGAGGTCCGGGCGGTGGACTGGTCGGTGGGCAAGGGGGCCATCCTGGTGGATGGGCTGGAGAATGACGTCACCTACGAGGTCGATGCCTACGTCACCGACGAAGCGGGTAACCAGAGCGAGCCGAGTGCGCGCGTGCAGGTCACTCCCACCAAGACGTATGGCTTCATGGAGCACTACGCCGGGGCGAATGGGCAGGAGATGGGCGGCTGTGGGGCGGTGGGCGGTGGGGTCGCGGGCGGCGCGGTGCTGGCCGTCCTGGGTTTCTGGTTGTTCTCAAGGAGAAATCGTTCATGGCTCGAGCAGTAGCCCTCGGTGTCGCGGTGCTTCTCGCCGCGCTCCCCGGCCAGGCCCAGGAGTATTCTGACGCGCCCACCCAGTCGCCCCGGAGCGGGTCCGTGGAGTTGCGGCTCGGTAGCTACCGGCCGCAAGTCGACGCGGAGGAAGGGCTGAACGGCTCTCCCTTCTCGGATGTCTTTGGGTCGGGCGGCTGGTTGCTCTTCGAACTGGAGGTTCAACGCTTCTTCTACCAGGGCATCGGCTCGGCGGGGCTGAGCGTGTCGGCGGGCTACGCGGAGAAGTACGGCTACGCCCTGCGCGAGGATGGCAGCCCGAGCGCGGAGCGTCAGAGCTTCCACGTGGTTCCCCTGCACCTTCGGGCGGTCTACCGGTTCGACTACCCGGCGTTCCAATGGGGCTTCCCGCTGATTCCCTACGTCAAGCCAGGGCTCGTCTTCGTCCCGTGGTGGACGAACAAGGGCGGCAAGCTCGATTCGGCGCCCGGGAGGGACGCGGTGGAGGGGAGCCCGGCGGTGCCCGCGCGCAAGGGCACCGGCGTCAGGTACGGCTGGGAAGTGGCCGTCGGTCTGTCCTTCATGCTCGACGTGCTGGAGCCTCGCTTCGCGCGCGACTTCGACTCGGACATGGGCATCAACCACAGCTATGTCTTCGCCGAATACACGTACTCGAAAGTGAACAGCTTTGGCCGGCCGGGTTTCAACTTGTCGGACTCCTACTGGATGTTCGGTCTGGCGCTGGATTACTAGGCCCTACATGACACTCCCTCCGTGCTCCTCCGTGCGGGCCCTGATGGCGGTTCTCGTGGTGGCCGTGGTGCTGTCGGCTCCTGGTTGCCACCGGGCGGTGAAGCCCGAGGCCGGGGGGGATCGCACGGTGGAGGCCGGAGTGCCGGTGGACTTCGGCGCCGAGGGCCGGGACGCCCCCGTGGTGTCCTGGGACTTCGGTGACGGCTCGCCGGCCCAATCCGGCGCGCGGGTGGCCCACGCCTTCGAGCGTCCGGGCACCTACGCGGTGCGGGCGCTGGACAAGGGCGCGGTGCTGGCGAGCGCCACGCTGACGGTGGTGTCCCGGCCCGTGCTGCGCGCCATCCCGGACGACGCGGAGGTGGCCCTCTTCTTTCCCCAACTGCGCGGCAACGTGGACCCGTTGATGGGCTTCATGTCGCAACTGGTGGGCGAGTCCCAGGTGCTGCAGACGCTGGACGCGGTTCCCCTGCTGGCGCTGGTGCTGCGTGATGTGACGGGAGGACAGGCGCGCATCGTGGATCCGGACGAGGGCCTGGGCTTCTTCTCCCTGCCGCGTTTCGAGGGCTCCGTGGTGCTGCTGGGCGTGGCGGACACCCAGGCCGCGGTGGACGCGGTGGTGAAGGAGGTGCAGTCGCGGGGCGCCCGGGTGGTGCGGCGCGAGCCCCAGGGCACCGTCTTCCTGCGGCGGGACAATGGCATGTCGATGGTCGTCTTCCCGGATCGCGGCTACCTGTACGTCGTGGTGCCGGACGCGCCGGAGTCGGAGTCCGAGCAGGAGGAGGGCACGCCGCAGCAGGTGCTGGCGGAGGTGGGCGATGACGGCCTCGCGGCGGTGGAGGAGGTGCGCGCGCGCATCCAGGGCGCGAGCGGCTCGGGGCTGTCCGAGCAGCCGCTGCTCACGTCGATGCGCGCGAAGGTGGGCGCGGGCCACGTGCACGTCTTCGCCCGCCCCGAGGGCAATGACGCCTCCGCGAGCATCCAGGGCTTGTGGGCGGCGCTGACGTTCCAGGACACCCGGGCGGACCTGGAGGGCTGGGTGGTGTCGGACAGGTCGCTCTTCCAGGGAGGCACGGCGCCGGGCTCGGAGCTGCTGGCCCGGGCGCCCCTGGGGCCCATCGCCGCGCTGACGGTGTCCCTGCCTCCCGAGACGCTGGCGAAGCTCGTCTTCGGCTCGCCCGGCTCGGAGCGCCGCGCGCAGACGGAGCAGCGCATGGCGCGACAGGGGCTCGACGCGGCCGGCGTGCAGGGGATGCTGGGCGCGTTGCGCGGAGACCTGTCGTTGCTGGCCTACCTGGACGCGCCGGCCTTCTACCGCAACCTGCTCAAGGGCGAGCGGGGTCCGGAGCCGCGCGGCAGCGTGTTGTTCCAGGCGGGGCTCGTGCGCTCCGAGCCGGTGCTGGAGTGGCTCACCGGGGTGCTGAAGTCGCGCGGGCAGCCCTTCGAGGTGCTCAAGGACAAGGGCGCCACGCGCCTGCGCACGCGCGTGTTCGAGCAGCCGGTGGACGTCACCCTCACGGCGGACCGGCTGACGCTGCGCGGGGGCGAGTCGCTGGAGGCGCGGGCGCAGGGCGGGGTGGGGGAGGAGCTGCGCCAGCGCTTCGGGGCCCAGGGCTTCGAGCCGGGCCACCTGTCGGCCATGGTGGACATGGGCCGGGTGCGCTCCGAATTGGATTCACCTCGGGAGGTGCCCGGCGTGCCGCCGCAGCAGCTTCCCGTGGCGCGTGCCCTGGTGGGCACGTTGATCGATCAGCTGCCGCCCGTCGAGAGTCTCTTCCTCGACTTCGCGCCCGAGCAGGGGGGCGGCCGTTTCCGCATGAGCACCGTGTTGCGCTCGCGCTGAGGTTGCCGCCGTGTCCAGCTCACTCACCATTCTCTATTTCGCCGCGGCGCGGGAGCGCGCGGGACTCGCGCGCGAGTCGCTGGAGGTGCCCGCGGGCGCGCGGGTGGGGGAGGTGTTGAGCCTGCTGGCCTCGCGCCACCCCGGGCTCGCGCCGCTGCTGCCCCACCTGCGGGTGGCGGTGAACCAGGAGTTCTCCACGTCCGAGACCGAGGTACCCCCGGGCGCCGAGGTGGCGTTGATTCCCCCGGTGGCGGGGGGCTCCGGTGGGCTGTTCCGGGTGGTGGACCGGCCGCTGCGCCTGGAGGAAGTGGTGGAGGCGGTGGCCAGCGAGGCGCTGGGCGGGCTCGTCACCTTCTCGGGCGCGGTGCGCAACCAGACGAAGGGCCGGCGCGTGGTGAGGCTGGAGTACGAGGCCTATCCGCCGATGGCGGAGAAGAAGCTGGCGGAGATTGGCGCCGAGGTGGCCGAGCGGTTCAACGGCACGCGGCTGGCCATCGTGCACCGGGTGGGAACGCTGCACCCGGGCGAGCTGGCGGTGGTGATCGCCGCCGCGGCGCCGCACCGCAAGGAGGCGTTCCTCGGGTGCGAGCACGCGATTGAACGGCTCAAGCAGGACGTGCCCATCTGGAAGAAGGAATTCTTCGAGGATGGCGAGGTGTGGGTGGGCCTGGGGCCCTGACGAGGGCGTCGTTTGAGCCTTGGTCCCCAGCGAGAAACCGTGAGTATCTTCCGCGCCGGAGGCCACATGGGGTTCGAACTCGAGGTCGACAACTATCGTGCCCTGCGCCGGGTTCGCTGGAAGGCGGATGGTGTGTGTGCACTCGTAGGGCCCAACGGCAGCGGCAAGACGACGCTGCTGAGTGTGCTGGCCTTTCTGCGGTCCGCAGCGGTGGATGGCTTCGGAAAGGCGCTTAACGCGCATGGTGGCGCCGCCCTGTTTCGTCACAGGCAAGCTGCCGCCAGCGAGCCCGTTCGGTTTGCACTCACCGTCGGAGATGTGAGGTGGGAGGCCAAACCATCCACAGGTGGGCTCGGTGTCGTCGTCCCTGTTCCCGAACTTCTCATCATCGAGCAGGAAGTCGTGGCGGAACAGCGAGCCGGTGAGGCGAATTTCAGGGTTCTTGAGAAGAGCAAGAATGCCAGCGATCAAGGCTTCCTGGATGCTGTGGCGGAGGCGAGCCCAGACCTGAGGACCGCGATGGATTCGCTGGTGGCCACCCTGTCGACCTCGGTTCTCTACAGCTTTGATGCCTTCTGGCAACTGAAGAGGGAAGGGTCGCGAGAGGGTACGGACGTCTGGCTCAATCCAGACGGGCGCAATGCTTTCACCGTGTTGCGCAACTGGATCGCGGGGAAAAGAGAGTACCGGCCTCGTTGGGAATGGGTGCGAAGCGGCCTGCGAGAGTGCTTTCCCGATCTATTCGATGACCTCGACTTTGCGGTCGCCGGCCAGACTGTTGCCGCTCAGTTTTATGGGCCTGGAGGTGGGGATCCGACACCAATGCATCTCGCCCCGAATGGTCTCCTCATGGCGCTTCTCATACTCTGCGCGATCGCATCAGGGCGCGACCGGGGCGTCATTTGCATCGACGAACCAGAGAATGGTCTTCATCCGTATGCGATCCAGCGGCTCATCTCGCTCATGAGAGAACGCGCCGAGACACATGGGCTGACCATTCTGCTCGCCACGCACTCACCGACGTTGCTGAACGAGTTCAATGATCAACTGGACCATGTCTTCATCATGGAGCCGTGGCAGGAGACCCTCCCCGTGCGGCTCGACCAGCACCAGAATCCGGAGTGGCTCCGGAACTTCGCGCTCGGCGACCTCTACATGAATCAGACGATCGCACCCCAGGTGCAGCCGAAGACATGAGCCGGGTGCAACTCGTCGTGACCGGGGATATGGAACGGGTCGCGCTGGCGGCATCGCTGCGCCATGCCTTCCCAGCGCATGAGTTGAACTTCCTTCTGACGCAGAAGGTGCAGGACTTCACGTCGAGCAGGTTGGGAACTCACCCGGGACGGGTACCGGGGCTGAAGACTCGCGCCCAGGACATGGCACAGGCGATTGTGTCGGCACTTGAGCCAGGTAGGTATCCTGATGCTATTCCAGATATGGTGCTGGCCGTCGACGATCTTGAATTGGTCAACGTGGACCAACCGCACGTCGTGACTGAGTACCTTGCGCGTGAAATCGAACTGACGATCAAAGATCGAAAACTCTCTCTGGCCAGCGAAACGCGCGTGCGCGAGCGCCTTCGCAGCCGCGCCTCGTTCCACCTCTTCGTGCCCATGCCCGAGGCCTACTTCTACGCGGAGCCCGCCGCACTCAAGCGCGCTGGAGCAAAGGCGGCGAGCCGATTCGACGTGGCCCAGCGCGATACGGAGGCCTTCGAGGTGGACGACCCCGCCTATCGTCAATGGCTCGAAAAGCGAGCACCCAACGCAGTCGAGCCCCACCGGCGGCACCCCAAGCAATACCTCCGTTACCTGTGCGATCCGAACGCGAGCATCGAGCGGGCCTACCGTGAGACCAAGGAAGGGGCGCTGGCCCTGGAGAAGCTTGCCTGGTCGGAGGTGACGGCTCGGGAGGCCCGTGAGAACTACGCCCGGGCTCTGCTCGAGGACTTCGCCGAGGGCATCGGCGCGAACTGGCAGTCTCCTGGTCCCGTTGCACCACTCACCGCGCGGCGGAGCGGAGGGCTCCTCAGAAACCTCGCGCCGGCAGTGCCGCCGACGGCGGCCGCACCCGGCCACTCGCCCTGAACGAGCGGGCCTCCTATCCGTCTCCGAGGGACGCGGCGTCGTGACGGACGACGCGGAAGCCCTCCGCCTCCGTGGGCGGCACGTAGTACCTCGCCGCCTCGTGGTGGAGCGCCTCGCTCACCTCGAACCAGAACAGACCCTCGGGCCGCTCGGCATTGCGCCGGCGCAGCCGCTCGAGGCACAGCGCCTCCGGCACATCCATCACGTGGAGCACGTGGTCGGCCCCCAGGGGCTCGAAGATGCCGCGCACCCAGGCGCGGTCGCGCGGCGTGTTCGCGGCGAAGTCGAGCACCAGGGAGGTGCCCACGCGCAGCAGCTCACGCAGGTGTGGCCCCATCAGTCCGCGGCAGCGCGTGGAGTGGCGCACGTAGTCGCGCAGCGTCTTCACCTCACCCCCTAACAGGGCGATCCACTGGTCCTCGCAGATGTGCGCCGCGGGCAGCTCGAGCGCGAGCCCGCGCGCGAGCGTCGTCTTGCCCGAGCCCACCTTTCCCGCGATGAAGTGCAGCACGGGACGCCCGACGCTCATCTCAGTGGATGCCGAAGCTGCCAGGCAGCGTCCGCACGCCGGCGTCGGGCAGGGTGTCCGGGGAGAGGGGACGTGCCGGGGTGTCCACCCCGAGCCGCTTGCGCTCGGCCTGCTCCTTCTCGCGCGCGGCGGCGAGGGCGCGGGCGTTGGACTCCGCCATGTGCTCGGGCGAGTGCCCCGCGAGGAGCAACCCCACCGGGATGCTGAGCAGGAGGGCGAGCAGCATCGCGAGCAGACCCAGGTCGCGTGCACCCAGTCCACCCGCGCGCTTGCCCGCCACCGAGGGGGCGAGCAGCAGGGACAGGTCTCCCTGGGACAGGCGCACCCGGTCCTCCGCGGTGAGCTCCACCCAGGCACTGGCCCCGGAGCGGCGCAGCTCCGTGTCGGGCACCGGCTGGAAGCTCTCGCCTCGCCGGCTGCGCTCGACGCGCGAGGCGGGTGGCACGAAGACGCGGTAGCCCTCCGGGGTGCGCTCGGCGATGAGGAAGGGCTCCTCCGGCAGGGTGAAGCCGTAGAGGGGCAGGGGCACCGTTTCATCCGGCGCGGCGAGCACGCGCGTCTGCTCGGGGCCGAAGTTCCAGGCCTCATTCCGGGTGGTCCCCCAATACAGCTCGCAGAACAGGCCGTCGTGGCTCGCCTTGGTCTTCATGGGCGTGGGGAGCATAGACGGCCCTTGTCTCCGTGGCTCCATTCTATCGGTGTGACCCCGCCCCGCGAGGCCCCTCCTGGTTGCTCGGAGGACGAGCCCCGTACGCCGTGGGCTGACTCTGTCCAGGCGGGCGAGCCCGCTCGTCGTCACGGGGCGTGAACCCGTTCAAGGAGGCCATGGACTTTCACTCTCATGTCTCATCCGGGAGGAATTCCTTGGAGGATGGGAATCAGGTGGGTTGGCTCTGGGAGACGAGGGGGCCGTGTGTCTTTTCGTCTTTCTCCCATTTACTCGTATTCCATGATGTGCTTGTTTGCCTGGCCTGCGCCCGGGAGGGGGGCCGCCTGTTTCAATCCACCAGGATGAGGAGTTGCCAGATGGCAGCGAGTGTCGCGTTCCATTTCAATGACAAGCAGATGGTCGCGAGGGTTCCGCCGAACCTGGGGGTCATCCGTCGCGATCCCCGGTACGCGCGCATCGACGCGCTCATCCAGACGCTGTCGGAAAGGAACGAGGCCGTCTTCGACATCCAGGTGGATGGCACGCGGCACCGGATCGCCTGGCCCATCGACTTCTCCAACTATCGAGTCATCGCGAGCACGTATCCCGTGTCCCTGGACTTGAGCAGGCGCGGGCATTTTCCGGCGCTGGAGAAGCTCCGCGCGCACCTGCTCCAAGGGGACTTCGATCTGCTCACCTATTACACGTGCAGCACGGTCTCCCCGTCCTACCTCCAGAACAGTCAGGATCGGATGGACTGGTTCTTCGCCCTGGACTACTTCGTCGATGGGTCCTCGGTGCCGCCGGAGCTGCGCGAGGCGGTGGTGCGCGACCTGTCGGCCTGGCTCGAGGACCGGCGCCACGTCAGCCGACTGCCGTGGGTGAACATGATCAGCGCCCTGCTGCGCATCGTCCTGGAGGACATCGAGCGCGAGGGGCTCGACACCTCGCGCATCGTGCGGGAGATCCGCGGCTACTACGAGGGCTTCCTGCTGGAGTTCGACAAGCAGGTGCCGCTCTCGCGCTACCTGGAGAACCGGAGCATGACGATCGGCATGCGGCCGGAGCTCGAGTTCTGCTTCGCCTACCTGGGCAGACCTCTGCCCGCGCGCCATCGGGACGCGGCCGAGCGGATGAAGCACGCCGCGGCTGACCTCGTCGCGTTGCAGAACGACGTGCTGTCCCTGCGCAAGGAGGAGGAGCAGGAGCAGGAGCACCTGCGTCTGAAGTCCTATTTCCCCCTCGGCCACGAGTACGTGTCGTTCGCGAAGGACTTCTACGCGGCCCGGTTCGGCGATTTCCTGGCGATGCGTCCACGCGCCCCCGGTCCCCTGGAGGCGCTCTGGAAGGTGTGCGACCAGTGGATCTCCGGCAGCCTGCTGTGGCACCTCACCAGCCCGCGCTACGATCTGGGGCAGTTCCAGCTCCTAGCGTGAGTGCTGTTCCCGCTCGCCCGGCAGGGGCCGCTCCACGCGCTCGCGCAGGGAGCCGGCCTCGAAGGGCTTGTCGATGCTCTCCACCGAGGACTCCGCGAGGAAGGCCCGCGCCCGGTCGGTGAAGGCTCCTCCCGTCATGAAGATGACGCGCGGCAGGTACTCGGGCCGCCGCCGCGCGAGCGCCGCGTGCAGATCCATGCCCGTCATGTCCCCCATCATCAGGTCGCAGAACACCCGGTCGTAGCCTGACTCCCCACACAACAGCTCGAGCGCCTCGCGCCCGCTGTGCACCACCTTCACCTCGTGGTGGCGCCCGAGCACGCGCACCATCATCGCGCCGATGGCGGGCTCGTCGTCGACGATGAGCACGCGCCGGCGCGGCGGCGCCTGGCGCTTCACCACCGGAGGGGCCAGTTCCGGGGCCGTGGCCTCGTCGAGGACGGGCAGCACGAGCTGGAAGGAACTCCCGCGTCCGGGCTCGCTCTGGACCTTCATCTCGCCGCCCATGCCCCGGATGATGTCCAGGCTGATGGGCAGTCCCAGGCCGGTGCCCTCGCCGGGGAGCTTGGTGGTGAAGAAGGGCTCGAAGATGCGCGCGAGGACCTCCGCGCTCATTCCCTTGCCGGTATCGCGCACCTCGATCACCACCTGGGCGCCCTCTCTCCGGGTCCCCACGGTGATGGCGTGGCGGGTCGCGTCTCCCTCGGGAATGGCCTGGGCGGCGTTGATCAACAGGTTGAGGAGCACTTGGCCCAGCTTGGACTCGTTGCCCGGCACGCGCGGCACGGGCACGACGTGGCGCACCACCTGGGCCCGATGGCGGATGTGAGGCATGGCCATGGACAGGCTGAGCTCCAGGGCAGCGCCCACGTCCACTGGCTCCGTGCGGGTGTCGCTCACGCGCGCCAGGGTCCGTAGCTCCTTCACGATGGCGCGGATGCGCTCGGCGCCCTTGCGCGCGTCGTCCAGGGCCCGGGTCGTCTCGCGCAGCCGCTCGGCGGCGGAGGGGGGCAGCTCACGCGCCAGCGCGCCGAGCTGCTCCAGGGCCACGTGCAGGTTGCCGGTGACGAAGGCCAGCGGGTTGTTGATTTCGTGCCCCACGCCCGTGGCGAGCTGGCCCGCCACCATGAGCCCGCCGGAGCGCACCAGCTTCTCCTGGGCCACCAGCAGCTGCCCGGCCTGCTCTCGCGCCAGGATCTCCGCTTCGCGCCGGCCCGACTGTTCCCGCTCGAGTCGCGCCTCGCGCTCCCGCGCGTCCCGCTCGAGCGCGGTGACGTCCTGCAAGCGCACGAGGACGCCGTCCAGCAAGGGGGTGACCGTGCCGCGCAACCAGCAGCCCGCCTCGTGCGGCTCGCTCCGCGCGGCCCGCCGCGTCTCCACCACCTGGCGCAAGAGGGCGAACTGGCTGCTCAGCGCCTCGGGTGCGGCCTCGCTCAGCCTGCGCCCGACGACGAGCCCCGGACAGATGCGCTTCATGACGTCGGCGTCGTTGGAGAAGATGAACTCGAAGTCGATGATGGCCTGGGTCCCATCCCGCACGGCGCACAGGGCCACGCAGCCCTCCGGGTTGGCCTGCTCCAGCTCCACCAGGGCGCGCAACAGCGTCTCTCTTCCCAGCGCCAGTTGCCCGTCGTCGCCCCCTCGCCTCAAGGCCGACATCCCCTCTCCATCCCTACTCCCTCCCAACCCTGGACCCCGGAGTCCATCAAACCACTCCCTGGGTATTCGCATCCGGTACCAATTCCATGACTTCGTGATTTTTCACGAAAAGGAAGACGAGTGCGAGAGCCGGTGAGTGGATGGCCACGCGGGGAAGGCGGCCGGCCTGGAGCGAGGACTCAGGGAGGAGCGCCCCCCGCCTCGGTCTTGGTGCAAGCGGCCTTCGGGGAGCCAGCGGCGGTGGTTCCGGAAGGATCCGGTGGCCGGGCGGGGCAGTCGTCCACGGCGGAGGTGGTGCCGGGCCTGGTGCCACTTCCGGTCTTCTCCCAGAGGAAGAGGGGGCTGTCACCCGGCTCGCGCGCGTCGAGCCCCTGCTGGGCACGGCCCACGCGCTGGCGGAGATCCGCGAGCGACACCGTCAGCACCAGGCCCAACAGGGCGACGAAGCCCACCGCGTGCACCAGCGTCTCCACCCGCGCGGGCACCTTGCGGCCGCTGATCGACTCGATGAGCACGAACACGATGCGTCCCCCGTCCAGCGAGGGCAGGGGGAGCAGGTGGAAGAAGGCGAGGGCCATGGACAGGTTGACCATCACCCGCAGGAAGGCGCCCAGGCCGCTGCCCGCCGCCCCCGAGGACTGCTTCACCACGCCCAGTGGGTTGGCCAGGGCGATGCCCTGGGTGCCGCGCAGCAATCGCTCCACCATCCGCGCGCCCTCGAGCACGAGGTTGCCCGTGTGCGCCAGTGCCTGCAGCAGCGCCTGACCGGGCGCGTGCGCGCGGTACACGTACTGCTGGCTCACGCCAATGCGCCCCACGCCCCGCTCGTCCAGCCGGGGCCGCACCACCACCTCGCGCTCCTCGCCCTGTCGCTCGACGCCCAGGCGCAGCTCGCGTCCGGGCCGCCGCGCGATGAGCTCCACGAAGCCACTCCAGCTCTCCAGCGGCTCGCCATCCACGCTCACCAGCCGGTCGCCGGGCAGCAGTTGGGCGCGCGCCGCCTCGGAGCCGGGGGTGATGGTGCCCACCGTGAGCGGCACCACGACGTGCGTGCCGGTGGTGTAGAGCGCGAAGAGGACCCCGAGCGCGAAGAGCGCGTTGGCCAGCGGCCCCCCGAGCAGCACCAGCAGTCGCTTCCAGGGGCGCTGCGCCGGAAAGCTCGTGGAGTCCGTGGGCTCCAGGCCCGGCGCGTGGGGGTTCATCCCGTGGATGCGCACGGAGCCGCCCAGCGGCACCGCGCCCAGTGCGTACTCCGTGCCCCGCCACCGCCAGGAGAGCACGGGCGGACCGAAGCCGAGCGTGTACCGCTCCACCCGCAGGCCCAACAGCCGGGCGGCCACGAGGTGACCCAGTTCATGCAGCGCCACGAGCAGGCCGAGCGCGAGGAGCAGGGGAAGGTAGTGCATCCGGGGGGCTCAGAGCTTGCGGCGCTGGCCGGTGCGCTTGTAGGTCAGGTAGTCGGCGAGGATGGTGCCATGGTCGAAGCACAGCTCGCGGGGCAGGGCGTCCACCGGGAAGGCCCGCGCCTCGGCGGCGTCATCCGCGCCCCGGGGCTCGCCCTGGGCCCGGCCGATGAAGACGGTGGACAGGGTGTGGCGGCGGGGATCCCGGCTCGGGTCCGAGTAGGTGAAGAACTGCTCCACCAGCTCCACGTCCAGGCCCGTCTCCTCCTTCACCTCGCGCACCGCCGCCACGTCCAGGCGCTCGCCCTCGTCCACGAAGCCACCGGGCAGGGCCCAGCCCAGGGGCGGGTTCTGGCGGCGGATGAGCACGACGCGCTCGCCGGACAACTCGATGATGCAGTCCACGGTGGGCACGGGGTTCTTGTACGAGGCCATGGGGCGACATTCTAGCCGCCGGCCTCCCCATTGCACCGCGCATGTGGGCCCGTGCTGCGTTAGCCTGCTCGCCGTGGCCGCGCTCCCCCTGCTCCGTTGGTTCCTTCCGTGCACCCTGGCCCTCGGGCTGGGGGCTGGCTGTACCCGCGCCAACCTCCAGAACGAGGATCGCTACGAATTCACCACCGAGGAACTCATCCGGGATGACTGTGGCCTGCTCTCCTCGGAGGAGTCGCTCTGGGACGGCAAGCTGAAGATCGACGGCGATGTCGTGCACATGACCTCGGACTGGCGGGGCCTGCAACTCATCGGCTTCGTGCTTCCCCGCGGCGAGTTCAGCGATGACGCCTTCGTGCTCGATGGCAGCGAGTCCAGCGCGGCCATCACCCTGCGGGGCAAGCAGTGCCTCGTGGAGCAGGTGTGGATGCACCTGGAAGGCACGACGCAGTGCGCCACGCGTTTCGACGGCGTGCTGAGCGTGCGCATCGAGCCGCGGGTGGAGCAGCCCGAGTGCGCCTGCCAGCTCTGGGTGAAGTACAGGGCCGTCCAGGGAGCTGGGTGCCAGTAGGAAAGCTCTGCTTGAGACTCCGGACGCGAGCCCTCTAGAAAGGGGGTATTCCGATACGTCACACCGGAGGATCTCATGGCTGAAACACCGCGTCCGAACCCGCAGGCATTGGAATCCGTCCTCGTGGAGAACCGGCTCTTTCCCCCTCCGGAGGACTTCTCGCGCCGCGCGCACATCGGCAGCATGGAGGACTACCGTCGGCTGTGGGACGAGGCGGAGAAGAACCCCGAGGCATACTGGGGCGCGCGGGCGCGCGAGGAGCTGCACTGGAAGGAGCCCTTCCAGACGGTGCTCGAGTGGAAGCCGCCGCATGCGCGCTGGTTCGTCGAGGGGCGCACCAACCTCGCGTACAACTGCCTGGACCGTCACCTGCCGGCGCTCGCGGACAAGACGGCCATCCTCTTCGAGGGGGAGCCGGGAGATCGGCGCAAGGTGACGTATGGGGAGCTGTCGCGCCAGGTGAACCAGCTCGCCAACGGCCTGCGCGCGCTGGGCGTGAAGAAGGGGGACCGGGTGGGCATCTACCTGCCCATGGTGCCCGAGGCGGCGGTGGCGATGCTCGCGTGCGCGCGCGTGGGCGCGGTGCACTCGGTGGTGTTCGGCGGCTTCTCGGCCGAGGCGCTGCTCGAGCGCATGAACGACGCGGGGGCGCGGGTGCTGCTCACCGCGGATGGCGGCTGGCGCAAGGGCGCCGTGGTGCCGCTGCTGGACAACGTGCGCAAGGCGCTGCCGCAGATGAAGCACCTGGAGCACGTGGTGGTGCTCCAGCGCACCACGCAGGGCGCGCTGCGCCTGGAGGGCAAGGAGCAGTCCTGGAGCGAGCTGACGCAGAAGCAGTCGGACGTCTGCGAGCCGGAGTGGGTGGAGAGCGAGCACCCGCTGTTCATCCTCTACACCTCGGGCAGCACGGGCAAGCCCAAGGGCGTGCTGCACACGACGGGCGGCTACGCGGTGTTCGCCTCGCTGTCCTCTCGCTGGGTGTTCGACTTCAAGAAGGAGGACGTCTACTGGTGCACCGCCGACATCGGCTGGGTGACGGGCCACAGCTACGTCGTCTACGGCCCGCTGATGAATGGCGTCACCTCGGTCATCTACGAGGGTGCGCTCACGCACCCGGGCGCGGACCGCACGTGGGAGCTCATCGCCCGCGAGAAGATCTCCATCCTCTACACGGCGCCCACGGCCATCCGCGCCTTCATGCGCCTGGGGGATGACATCCCGCGCAAGCACGACATGTCCTCGCTGCGGCTGCTCGGATCGGTGGGCGAGCCCATCAACCCGGAAGCGTGGATGTGGTACCGCGACGTGATCGGCGGCGGGCGCTGCCCGGTGGTGGACACGTGGTGGCAGACGGAGACGGGCGGCATCATGCTCTCGCCGCTGCCGGGCGCGACGCCCACCAAGCCGGGAAGCGCCACGCTGCCCTTGCCCGGCATCCACACGGAGGTGCTCGACAAGCAGGGCAAGCCGGTGGGGGCCAACCAGGGTGGCCAGCTCTTCATCACCCGGCCGTGGCCGTCGATGCTGCGCACGGTGTACGGCGACCCCCAGCGCTACGTGAACACGTACTTCAGCGAGCTGCCCGGCATGTACTTCACCGGAGACGGCGCGCGGCGGGACAACGACGGCTACTTCTGGCTGATGGGCCGCGTGGATGACGTGGTGAACGTGGCGGGCCACCGCCTGGGCACCGCCGAGGTGGAGAGCGCGCTCGTCGCCCACAAGTCCGTGGCCGAGGCGGCGGTGGTGGGCCGTCCGGACGACTTGAAGGGCACGGCGCTGGTGGCCTTCATCACGCTCAAGAAGGGCGTGGGCCACTCGCCGGAGCTCAAGAAGGAGCTGGCCTCGCACGTGGGCAAGGAGATTGGCGCCATCGCCCGGCCGGACGAGATCCGCTTCGCGGAGGGGCTGCCCAAGACGCGCTCGGGGAAGATCATGCGCCGACTGTTGCGTGACGTGGCCAGCGGCAAGCAGACCACGGGCGACACCACGACGCTCGAGGACCTCAACGTCCTCGCGACGCTGCGCAGCGACGAGGAGTAGCGCCTCCCTCGCCTCCGGGCTCCTCGTGGCCACGTCCGGTGTGACGTGGCCACGAGTGACGCCGAGGTCATGCAACCTGGCCGCCTGCCTCCGAGCGCCGCTCGCCCATCGAATGAAGATCGCGGTGGTATCATCGCCGCTTGATCGATGAGAGCAGGGTCCGATGAATTCAATCCCGGGATACGCAGTCAGGGAAACGCTGTTCACCAGCTCGAAATCGCTCATCTACCGGGCGACCCGAACCGCCGACGCGCGGCCCGTGATCCTGAAGGTCCTGAACGCGGAGTTTCCCAGCATCGAGCAGGTTGCCCGGCTTCACCGCGAATACCGGCTGACGCGCGAACTCGCGATGGAGGGCATCATCGAGGTTCTCGCCCTGGAGCGGTTCGGCACGAGTGTGGCGATCATTCTCGAGGACTTCGGCGCGGAGTCCCTGGCTCGCCTCCTGACGGGCCGTCCGGTGGAACTCCCGCGATTCCTGGACCTGGCGCTTCGGCTCGCGGAGATCCTGGGACGCGTCCATCGGCGTGACGTGATCCACAAGGACATCAACCCTTCCAACATCGTCTGGAACCCGAGCACCGATGTGCTCAAGCTCATCGACTTCGGCATCGCGACGGAGCTGTCTCACGAGACTCCGGCTGTCTTCGGCTCGAAGGGACTCGAGGGGTCGCTCCCCTACGTGTCGCCCGAAGCGACGGGCCGCATGAACCGGTCCATCGATTACCGCACCGACTTCTACTCGCTCGGGGTGTCATTCTATGAGCTCCTCACCGGGCAGCTTCCCTTCACGTCGGCCGATCCCATGGAACTCGTGCACTGTCACATCGCGCGTGTGCCGGTGCCCCCGTGCGAACTCGTGCCAGGAATTCCGGCCGTTGTTTCCGACATCGTGCTCCGCCTGATGTCGAAACGGGCAGAGGACCGCTACCAGAGCGCCTTCGCGCTCGTGAGCGACCTCCGGCGATGTCTCGATGAACTGCGCGCGACGGGCACCATCCCCTCCTTCGAACTCGGACGCGGAGATGTCTCCGAGCGTCTGCGGCTTCCGCAGAAACTCTACGGGCGCCAGCGGGAGGCAGAGGCGCTCCTCGCTATCTTCGAGCGCGTGGCCACGGGCAGGGCGGAACTCGTCCTCGTGGCCGGCTACTCGGGCATCGGGAAGAGCGCGCTTGTCCACGAAGTGCACAGGCCGATCGTCAGACGTCGCGGATACTTCATCTCCGGCAAGTTCGATCAGCTCAGCCGGAACATCCCCTATGCCTCCCTCATCCAGGCCATCCAGGAGCTCGTCAGGCAGCTCCTCTCCGAGCCCGCGGAGCGGCTCGCGCACTGGCGGGAGAAGCTCCTGGCCGCGCTGGGCCTGAATACCTCGGTGATTATCGATGTGATCTCCGAGGTGGAACTCATCGTCGGGCCGCAGCCGAGGGCTCCCGAGTTGCCACCCCTCGAAGCGCAGAAACGTTTCAAGCGTGTATTTGAAAGGTTTTTCCGTACCTTCGCGGGGCCGGAGCACCCGCTCGTGGTGTTCCTCGATGATCTCCAGTGGGCCGATCTGCCGTCGCTTACCCTGATCGAGCAGCTCCTGACCGACTCGGACATGAAGCACCTGCTCCTGATGGGTGCCTATCGCGACAACGAAATCGACGCGGCGCATCCGCTCCTCGCGATCCTCGCCGGACTTGGCCGTGCCGGCGCGACCATGAGCACCATCTCCCTGGGTCCGCTCGAACGAGAGCACTGCATCGAGTTCCTGGCCGACACGCTGAACCGCGCTCCCGTGGACGTCGAGCCGCTCGCGGACATCTGCCTGCGCAAGACGGCTGGCAACCCCTTCTTCATGGGTCAGTTCCTGCTCTCCCTCTACAACGAGGGGATGATCCGCTTCGACGTCCAGGCGGGTATCTGGACGTGGGACATGGATCGGATCTCCCACACGCCGATGACCGACAACGTCGTCGCGCTGATGGAGTCGAAGATCCAGAAGCTTCCGGAGGATACTCAGCGCGTCCTCAAGCTGGCGGCTTGTATGGGTAATACCTTCGAGCTGAAGACCCTCGCCCTCGTGGAGGAGAGAGCCCCCCAGCTGTTGGCGGACTCGCTCTGGCCAGCGCTGCGCGAGGGGCTCCTCCAGCCGCTGGGCGACGCCTACAAGTTCATCGAGGCGCACTCCGCCGCCGCGGACTTCGTCACCGAGCACGGGAACACGGGCGCTCGGGCCGGCGGGTGGACCAGGGTCGCCTACCGGTTCCTGCACGATCGTGTGCAGGACGCGGCCCGAGCGCTGCTCCCCGATGAGGAGCGGTGCTCGGTCCATCTGCGGATTGGCCGCCTGATGCGCTCGGCGCTCCCCCCCGCGGAGCAGGACGAGGCCCTCTTCACCATCGTGGGCCACCTCAACCTCGGCTCGGAGCTGATCAGCCAGCAGCAGGAGCGGGACGAGCTCGCGGCGCTCAACCTCTCCGCGGGACGTAAGGGGCAGTCCTCGGCCGCGCATGCCGTCGCGCTGGGCTGCTTCGAAGCGGGGCTCGCGCTCCTTGGGGATGAACGTTGGACGCGCCGCTACGAGCTCGCACTCCAACTCCACACCCAGGCCGCGGAAGCGAGCTTCTTGAGCCGGGACTTCCAGCGGATGGAGCACCATGCCAACGAGGTGCTCGCGCACGCCCGTGGACTGCTCGACCCGTGCAAGGTCTATGAGGTGAGGAGTCATGCCCTCATCATCCAGAACCGGCTCGAGGACGCGGTCCATACCCTCCGCCACGGCCTGGCGCTGCTCGGTATCGAATTTCCGGCACGGCCGACTCCAGAGGATGTGGGCGCCGCGCTCGCGGAGGCCAGGGCCGCCCTCGGGGACCGTCCCATCGCGGAGCTCATCGAGCTGCCTCCGATGAAGGACCCCGTGATGCTGGCGGTGATGCGGCTGCTGTCGATCCTCTCCGCGCTCGCGTACGTCGCCGCACCGCCGCTCTTTCCGCTCATCGTGCTCCGCCAGACCGTGCTCGCGGCGAAGTACGGTAACACCGGGTCGATGGCGTACGGCTATGCCATGTATGGCATCATCCTCATCGGGGCCGTGGGGGACATCGACTCCGCCTACGCGCTCGCGGCGCTGGCCCTGCGCGTCCTCGAGCGCTACGAGGCTCGCGAGTACACGGTGCGCGCGCTGTTCATGTGGAACATGATCAGCGGCCAGTGGAAGGCGCACCTCCGCGAGAGCCTCCGTGGCCTCGAGGAGGTCCACCGGTCGGGGCTGGAGGAGGGCGATCCCACGTTCGCCGGCTGGGGGACGAACTGGCTTGTCATCCATTCCTTCTTCCTGGGACAGGAACTCTCCGGACTCGACCAGCGCGCGAGTGCCTGGGTCCAGGCGCTCGTCCAAAGCAAACAGGAGACCACCTGGCATTACACGCAGATCGTGCACCAGGCGGTGCAGAATCTGAGGGGGCTCTCCGAGGAGCCGTGCCGCCTGGTGGGGGCCGTGTACGACGAAGAGAAGATGCTGCCGATCCATCTCGCGGCGAACGATGCGTTGGGCGTGGCCTCGCTCTTTCTCTACAAGCTCCAGCTCTGTGTCTTGTTCGGGCGTCATGCCGAGGCGCTCGACCACGCCGCGGTCGTCGATCGCCATGTGGGAGCCGTGACGGGCACCCTCCATCTGCCGCTCTTCATCTTCTTCGATGTGCTCGCGCGCCTGTCGCTCTACGCCAGCATGAGTACCGAGGAGCGTGAGCGCATGCTGAGGCGCGTGGATGAGGGCATTGCGAAGATGCATCACTGGGCCGGGCATGCACCGGCGAATCATGGGGCGAAGCATGCGCTGCTCCTGGCGGAGCGTCACCGGGTGTTCGGCGCAACGGAACAGGCTCGGGTGGAGTACTACCGGGCCATTGCCCTGGCCCGAGAACACGAGTTCCGCAACGATGAGGCCCTAGCGACGGAGCGCTTCGCCTTGTTCCTGCGCGAGCGCGGGGAGCAGGATGTCTCGTGGCTCTTCATGACCCGGGCGCGTCACCTCTACCACCACTGGGGGGCCGAGGCGAAGGTGCGGGAGCTCGAGCGCACCTTCCCGGAGCTGCGCGCGATGGCCTCCCGTGGGGGAGAGGCGCTCCGCTCGCCCATCTCCACGGAGCGCACGACCACCGAGGATTCCCGCTCCTCGCAGGCGCTCGATCTGGTGAGCGTGCTCAAGGCCTCGCAGGCCATTTCGGGTGAGGTGGTGCTCACCGAACTCCTCGAGAAGCTGGTGCGGATCGTCGTCGAGAACGCCGGGGCTCGCTGGGGCCTGCTCATGCTCCAGGGGGAGCGGCCACTCGTCGCGCTCGCGCGGAGTTCACCCGGGGCCGAGGTGGGCACCGTCTCGCTTCACGAGACCATCGAGCAGGTCCCGGTCGAGTTTTCGCACGCGATCGTCCGCTACGTGGAGCGGATGCAAGAGGTGGTGGTGCTCGGCGATGCGTCCAAGGAGGGGGCCTTCCAGTCGGAGGCCTATGTGTTGGCACGCCAGCCGAAGTCGGTGCTGTGCATGCCCATCCTCCACCAGAAGAAGCGCGTGGGTATTCTCTACCTGGAGAACGAGTTGCTGGCGAACGCCTTCACACCCGAGCGTTGCGAAGTGCTCGAGCTCCTCGCCGCGCAGGCCGCCATCTCGCTGGAGAACGCCAAGCTCTACGACACGCTCGATGCACGGGTGAAGGAACGGACGCGGGAACTCTCCGATGCACTCCAACGCCTGCGGGAGACCCAGAAACAGCTCGTCCTCCAGGAGAAGCTCGCGGCACTCGGCAGCCTGACTTCGGGGATCGCACACGAAATCAAGAACCCGCTCAACTTCGTGAACAACTTCGCTGAGTCCACGATGACACTGGTGTCCGAACTCCAAGAGGAAATCCATCTCCAACGGGCCAGGCCAACGACGGAAGGGGCCGAGGCGGTGGAGCAACTCCTCGGTGAGTTGTCGACGGCCGCGAAGAAGATTTCCGAGCACAGCGGGCGTGCGGACCGGATCATCCGTGCGATGCTCGAGCATGCGCGGAGCGGTACCGGGGTGGCGCGGAAGGTGGACATCAACGCGCTGGTCCAGGAGCACGTGAATCTCGCGATGGTCGGCCATGGTGCGCGCAAGGGGGCCCTCGTGCTCGCGGCCACGCTTCTCGCGGACTACGACAAGGCGCTCGGGAGCGAGGTCGTCACTCCAGAGGAGATCGGACGTGTCATGCTGAACCTCCTCAACAACTCCCTCTACGCACTCGAGCTCAAGAAGAGGAGGCTGGGAGAGGGGTTCACCCCGGTTCTCGAGGTGAAGACCCGGAACCTGGAGGATCGATTCGAGCTGCGCATCCGGGACAATGGAGAAGGAATCCAGGCGGCGCATCAGGACAAGATCTTCACCCCCTTCTTCACCACCAAGCCCCCAGGGGAGGGAACCGGACTCGGCTTGTCGATCAGTCACGACATCGTCGTGCAGGGCCACGGTGGTTCCCTGGTCTTCACGTCCGAGGTGGGCGAATCGACGGAATTCGTGGTGACACTGCCGAAGCGCGCGAGCTGATCTGGGCGCGGCTCGGGTGGGAGGATGGACACGGATGATGAGCGAGTCACCGGACGTGTTGGCGGTGGAGGTGTCGCGGCGCTGCCGTGAGAAGGGCGTGCGCCTGGTGTTGGTGGAGGCGTGTACGGGCGGCCTCGTGTGTGCACGGCTGACGGAGGTGCCGGGCGCGTCGTCGGTGGTGGAGCGCGGGTTCATTCCATACTCGAACGAATCCAAGGTGGAGCAGTTGGGTGTGCCGCTGGAGTTGCTCCAGGTGCATGGCTCGGTGAGTGCGGAGGCGGTGGAGGCGCTGGCTCACGCCGCGCTGGAGCATTCTCGCGCGGACTGGGCGGTGGCGGAGACGGGCATCGCGGGGCCGACGGGAGGCACGCCGCTCAAGCCGGTGGGGCTGGCGTTCCTCGCGGTGGTGCGCCGGGGAGAGCGGGCCGCGGTGGAGCGTCACGTCTTCACGGGAGACCGGAGCGACGTGCGCCGTGCCATCGCGGACCGCGCCATGGCTCTGCTGCTCGCGCGGCTGGAGTCCGAATCGTGAGCGTGTGAGGTGAGGGACGGAGGAGGGAAGCGAGGATGAGGAGGGGGGCCGACAAGGAGTGAACGAGACGGACAATCAGGAATGTAGTCCCGTTCGCATTCGGCCTCCCCCCTCCGCCATGGGCCGGCAAGGGGTGAGTGAGACGGACAATTTGGAATGTAGTCACACTCGCATCCGGTCCTCGGCGTTCCTCAAAGCTCGGTGCTCTCGATGGACTTCACCCACCGGCGGGCATCCAACCCGTTCCGGGTGAAGTCCGACATCAGTTCGAACACCACATCCGAAAAACCTCCCACGTTGATGATGTCCTCGCGCTCCGGAGCCTGGGTCGTCCGGTACGGCTGGAGATCAATGCACACCAACCGCGCGTTCGGGTTGCGGCGCCGGAAGAGCTCCCACTGTCGCAGCGTCTCCGTCCCCACTCCCGCCCGCGCGTCCACCCAGGACTCGTTGTCCGACACGAAGACGACCAGCTCCCCCTTCGCCTGACGCGCGTTCAGCCACGCCAGCGGTGCGCTGCAATTCGTCCCGCCACCGCCCACCGCCGCCAGCCGTTGGGCGTTGGTCATGACGCTGTCACGCGCCTGGAGGGCCAGCGGCACCACGTCATGCTCGAAGGGCACCACCTGCGTGCCCGGGTTGCGGCGCAGCATGGCCGCCGCCATCAGCGCGGCCACGTCCACGCAGCGCACCGCCGTCGTCGCCCCCTCGCGATGACCCGTCACCGGCGACTGCATGGAGCCCGAGACGTCCACGCAGACATAGGCCCGGCCCTCCACGCGCGGCACGTTCTCGATGGCCACCTCCATGGCCTCCTCCACGGCATCGCGCACCCGGGCAGGCACCGCGCGCCCCACCGCGCGCCACGTCGCCAGGAGCTGGTAGGGGAACACCCGCGCCCGCCGCACCTCCGCCGGATCCGCCAGTCGCCGGGCGATCATCTTCTCCATGCCCTGCTGCTTGAAGACACCATGCCGGGCGAAGGTGTTGAGGTTCATCCGCGTCATCTGCCAGGAGGCCCCCTGGGCGATGCGCACCCACGCCTCCGTCTTCAGGGGCAGGGAGGTGAGCAGTTGAAAGGGCACCTCCGGCACCTCGCGCGAGGTGGGGCGGGCCTTGAAGTCCTCGTAGTGGGCCACCAGCGCCGGCAGCGCCTCGCGCGCGTGGGGCCGGCCCAGCAGATAGCCATAGAAGGCCTCGCGCTGGGCCGTCTTCGGCTTGGGGTGCACCATGCGGATGATGTCCGCCAGCGAGGGGGACTGACCCACCGAGTCACGAAAGAGCGTGTTCTCGTCGCGGGCCTCCAGCCACTCGCGCACCAGGCGCTTGGGAAGGCTACCCAGCGAGCGGCGGGCCACGAGCCCCGAGCGCATGATCTGCACGAAGGTGCGTAGCATGCGGCCGTTGTCGATGACGCGCGGGAAGACGCGGGGCAGCAGCTCGGGCCCGAGCACCGAGAGCACCGCGCACAGCAGCGCCGGGGTGTCCTTCATGTACCCACGGTGGCGGCAGTAGAGGGCCGTGCGCGCCACGAACTCCGGCTCCACCTGGCCGCTCAGCGCGAGCAACTGGTCGAGCTGAACCTCGGCCGCGGCGTAGAAGGTGCCGTTGAGGCAGCCGGTGGCCGCGTACTGGGCCAGCGCGTGCCGGGGCGTGAAGGCAAAGGCGGGAGCGCCCTCCTCGTTGAGGGCATCGGGCCGGGGCATCGCCGGGCCACGAGGGGTCTGGAAGAGGGACAGGTTCGCCATGCCCTTGCCTTGAGCATCAGGCGTGCCAGGCCGTCTTTCAGGGGGCCCGTCCACGTAAACCCGCGTCCCGCCAGGGACTTTCCTGGCCGGGACCGGGGCCCACCCGGGAAGTGCTTATCCCATGGGATAAGAGTCTATCCTCTGGGATAGGCAGGTGAAAAGCACCTGCTTCCGCCGGATGCTCACCCGTCAAGGCTTGACGGGGTGGCTGAAATACAGTTCCGAGGCGATGGTCTGAATCTGGATCTTGCCATTTTCGACCACGAAGGTGTCGCTGCCGAAGAACGCGTTTTCATTCTTCGGCGTATAGCGCCAGGTGAGGTAGATGATGCGGCCATTGATGGTGGGTTGATCCAACTGGTTCTGGCCGGTGCTGAAGATCTGGAACAACTGACGGAATGCCTGAGCGATGCCTGCTTTGCCGCGGATGACCTGATTGTTGAGAATCAGGATGGAGCTGTCGGTGTAGTCCGACGTGATGGCGGCGACGTCCTGGTCAGCCCAGGCCTTGATATGGTGTTGCCAGACTTCTTGGGTGCTCGGGGCGGCGGCCAGAGCCGGAGCACTCAGGGTCAATGCGGCGAGGAAGCTGAAAAGAGTGGTTTTGAAGGACGTGGCCATCGTGTTTCTCCAGGAGCGGGTTCGGGGAACGAGGCAGGATTTAACACGTGACCCTCGCGTCCATGGGATGGCTTGCCTTCAAGACTCTTTTGAGTCCGATTCAAAAGTGCTCCAGCGGGGTGTCAGTGCCCGCGCCCCGAGGGCTTTTTCGTCTCCAGGGGATCGACGGTGGTCCCCAACTGGCCGCGAAGCAGGCGCATGAAGCTCGCGATCTTCCGCTGGGTCTCTTTTTCGTCCGTGTCCAGGTTCTGCTCGAGGGTGAGGCCCGAGAAGAACGTCAGCACCAGGTCGGCCAGCTCCTGGGCATCGCCCGAGGGCCGCGCGGCCTCGAGGTTGCGCGCCAGGGCCGAGTGGAGGTGGCGCCGATTCTCGCGAATCAGTGTCTCGACAGTGGGAGGCAGCACCGCCACCTCGCGCAGCGAGTTGACCAACAGGCAGCCTGGCGAACCGTAAGCGCAGCGCAACCCGAGGGCGAGGAAGCGTTCGACGTTGTCCAGGCCCAGGGGTTGGGCGGAGAGGAGCTCCTCCGTGTGGGCCTGCTCGAGGTAGAACTTCAAGCTCTCGGTGTACAGGTCGTCCTTGCCCCGGAACTCGGAGTAGAGCCCCGACTTGTTGACGCCCGTGGCGCGCTCGAGGTCCTGAAGGCTCGTGTCGGCGTAGCCCTTCTTCCAGAACACGCCAATGGCTTTTCGCAGGACGCCTTCCCGGTTGAACCCCTTGGGTCGAGACATGTTCCACTCACTTTCGTTGGGCGAGGACGGCCCGTCCGACCTTCAGCTCCCTGGCGACGTTCGTCACGCGCTGCCCGAGGAACTCGGCGGTCCTCAAGTCGGCGGGCGGTGGCGCGACGTCCGAGGATTGATCGAGGTTGGATTGGGCCGCCACGCCCAGAGTGTACGCATCCCGGTTGAGCACGTCCTCGTTGGTGAAGGAACGGTTGTTGCCGTACGGCAGGCCCAGGTTCACCCAGTGCATGTGGTGCTGCGCCGCGAACGTCATGAGTTGAATCAGGGAGTTCTGCTTGTCGCCACCCCGGGAGCCGCCATTGGTGAAGCCCGCGGCTACCTTGTTGGCCCAGCGCTTCTGCGCGTACTGCAGGTGGGAGGTCGCATCCATGAAGCCCTTGAACTGCGCCGACAGGCTGCCCATGTACGTGGGCGCGCCCATGATGATGGCATCGGCGGAATCCAGCACGTCCCAGTGCTTCGGCGCATCCTCGGCCCAGAGGAGCTGGACCTCCGTGTTGGGCTCCTTCGCGGCACCGGCCGCGACCGCCTCGGCGACCTTCGTCGTGTGGCCACCACGACCGCTGTGATAGACGACCACCACTCGAACAGTCTCGGATGTATCGGACATGGGAGTTCCTCTTCTTTCGATGTGCGCCGTGGCGCTCGCTGATCGCGTGCCCGACTCGGGCTCGTCATTTGAACCGATCGGTTCAATACGCCGGGGCCTTTTCCTTTTCAAGCGCATTCGTGCGTGAAGAAGAGGGCTCATTCGAGGGGAGGAGCAGGGTCGCGGTGGTGCCGCGACCTGGACCCTCGCTGTCCAGGGCGAGCCGTCCACCCATGAGCCGTGCGGCGAGTGCACTGGAGTGCAGGCCAATCCCATGACCGTGGGGGCGGGTGGTGAAACCCTGGGTGAAGAGGTGCGGGCGGATGTCCGGAGCGAGGCCCACTCCGGTGTCCATCACCTGCAGCCGCACCCAGCCGTCCTCCTGGGTCAGGCGGAGGGTGAGGCGCGGGGCGGGTTGGGGGAGGGCTTCCAGGGCCTGGCGGGCATTGTTCAGCAGGTTGAGCAGGATGGTGAGCACCTTGTGCTTGTCTATCTTCACCGGGGGAAGGGCTTGGACTTCCCGGGAGACGGTGACCTGGGCCTGAAGCAGGGCGCCGTGTTGAAGACGCAGGGCCTCCTCCATCAACTCGCCCAGGTCGCACTCTTCCCACAGCAGGGTGGAGGTGGCATGGGCTTGTTGACCCTCCACGATGGAGCGTACCCGTGACACCTGCGAGTCCATGGTGTCCAGACTCGTGGCGAGAGACGCCTGTTCCTGTTCCAGCTCCCCGGTCAGTTGGAGGAAGTAGTCCACCAGGTGGTGGCCGCGCGCGTCCCGCGTGAGGAAGTCGGCCAGGTGGGTGCGGTTGTCGTCCAGAAGGGTGGCGGCCTGCCGGAGGCGACCCACGCGGGAGGTGGCGAGCGTGTCGCGCATCAGCGCGGTGTCCACGACGATGCTGGTGAGGGCGTTGCCCACGTCATGGATCACATTGGAGGCGATTTCCGCCATGCCCGTCCGGCGGGCGGTTTCCACCAACTGGGCCTGGGCCCGCTTCAACTCGTGGGTGCGCTGCTGGACGCGCGCCTCCAGCTCATCATTGGCCTGGCGCAGGGCGGCTTCGGCCTTCTGCACGTCCGAGTAGAGCCGGGCATTCTCGATGGAGATGGAGGCCTGGGAGGCGAGGTGCTCCAGGAGCGAGAGCCGGGCGGGGGAGAAGGCCTCCTGGGTCAGGGAGTTCTCCAGGTAGAGCAGGCCGAAGAAGGCTTCCTTGCGGCGCAAGGGGAGACAAAGGATGGAGCGGGCGGACGACGAGGAGAAGTAGGTGTCGGAGGAGAAGGGGTGGGGGTGGGAGGTGTCGTTGAGCAGGACGTGCTCACGGGTGCGGCGCACGTAGGAGAGCAGGGACAGGGGCAGTGCGTCGGTGGACAGGCTCCCGCTGTCGGAGGGGGAGGCGGACTGGCGCGCGACCAGTTGGAGCGAGTCGTCCTGGAGAAGGAAGAGGGCGGCGCGCTGGGCACCGGCGCTCTCCAGGGTGACACGCAGGAGGGTGGCCACCAGGGGCTCGAGGAGGATTTCGCTGGAGATGGCCTGTTGGGCCTTGATGACGGCGAGTGAATCGACGTGCTGGGGGCCCGTCCCCTGGTCCGTGGTGGTGTCCTGGGCGGAGGCCGGCGCGGAGAGGAGTTGCGGCCACAGCTCCTCCAACTGGCGGACTTTTCCGTGGGCGCCCCATTGGAAGTACGCCTCGCGGGCCTGGCGGATGTAGCTGGTCGCCAGCGAGGGCAAGCCCAGGCCCTTGCAAAAACGGGCGGCCAGCTCATTGGCGAGACCCACATGGTGGGGAGCGCCGTGTTCGCGAGCGGCGAGCAGGGCGGCCTCGTAGGCACGCAGGGCCTCTTCGGTGTTGCCGGAGAGCCGGGCCAGCTCGGCGGCCACCATCCTCTCGGCGGCGAGGAAGTTCGCCGGGCACCCGCTGGCCCAGGCCGCGAGCTGTTGACGGTGCTTGTCGATCTCGACGAGGAACTCCCGCTGTTCGTCGGGGGCCGCGGTCCGGTGGCAGGCGGCCAGTGTCAGCGCCCCATACAAGTGATAGTTGAACCGCATGGGATCGCCCGGCGTTCTGGAGGCCGTTCGCGCGACCTGGGTGCGGGCCTGGCGGGCCTGCTCGTAGTCACCACACATGAAGCGCGACTGCATCTTGATGTGGAGGAACAGACCGTGGAATTGAGGCGAGCCACTCCCCAGCAGCTGTGCCTCGACGCTCGCCTCATCGAACCCATCCCCATCGATCTCGGAGAAGGAGGGCGTGAGCCCGCGCAGTTGCTGCACGAGACGCAGGTTGTAGCGCGCCAGGTGGGCGAACATGGGATGGCTGGATTTGCGGACGAACTCCTCGAAGGCCTTCGACTCCTGGTGGATCTCGGAAAGCTCACGACCCTCGAGCAGGAGGTTTCGGATGAGGGAGAAGCAACACGCGCAGGCCCCCGGATCGTCTCCCCTCATGACTGATTCTCGAAGGGCGGCGAGGATGGTCTCCCGGACCTGGGAGAAGGGGACGGACAGACTCTGGATGGTCGCGGAGTAGTTCAGCACCCGGATCTTGTGAGGAGACAGTGGGTAGCGCTCACTCAGGCGGAGGGCGAGTTCGCCCAGGGCGCGTGCTTCACCGTATTTCTGGCGATTGGAGCCATACCAGGAGGAGCAGAGGACATAACTGTTCGCGGACGCCTCCGTGTTGCCGTGGCGGATGCTCAAGACCGCCGACTGGAGGGCGGCCAGGGCGGACAGCCTGACATTGGCGAACAGGGCCGAGGCGCTCAAGGCCGACAAGACATCGAGGGTGGCCGTCAGGTCGGCATCCGTCGGGGCGGGCAGGGACAGGATCTCCTCGACGGAATGCCGTTCCAGCAACAGTTCCAGTTCCTCCTCGGCCCGGTGGAGCTCTTCCTCGGATGGGGTGGGCGTCAGGCCCCATCCAAACTTCCGCAGGCATTCCAGGAGGGTGCTGACAGCACCCTGGGTACTCCCGACGAGCCCGTGGAGGCGGCCCCGGAGAATGTGGGCAGCGGCCATGTCGGAGCGCGTACGGGCCTGGCGCAACAACTCCTCCGCCAGGAGGACGGCCTTGTCGGAATGGCCGCTCATCGAGTCACTGGTGACCTGGGCCGAGCGCAATTTGAACGTCAGGGCATGGTCGGATTCCCAGGGGTCGCCGGGCAGCAGGGAGATGGCCAGGGTGAAATAGCCCGCGGCCGAATGGTGGGCCGAGGCGGCCCTGGCCCGGAAACCCGCTCGTGCGTTGAGGTGCGCCAGATGCGTGCGCTCCGCCTCATCCTGCATCAGTTCCACTCCCGCGTTGAGCTGGCCCACGACATCGAAGAGGCGCTCGTCGAGTTCTTCCGGAGACAAGTCGCTCAGCCATTGGCGACCGATGCGCAGGTGCAAGCGCTTGCGCTCCTCGGCCGGGAGGAGCTCATGGGCGGCTTGTTGGATGTGGTCGTGGAGGAAGCGCGGGTGATGGGGACCCGTCCATTCCACCAGTCCCTCCCGCAGGGCTGGCTCCAGGCCGTCCTCCACCTGGGAGACGTCCCTCCGGGTCAGGTGGGCCAGGAGGGAGAGCGGAAAGGTGCTCCCCACACAGGCGGCCAGCTGGAGCAGGTGTTGTGTGTCCTCGGGCAGATGGCGCAGCCTGCCCACCATGAAGTCCACCACGTTGTCCGAGTAGCCACGCGCCTTCACGCCCGCTTCATCCCAGCGCCAGCCCCCCTCGGGCGCACGCGTCACCAACTCCTCCTGGTGGAGTGTCTGCAACAGTTGCAACAGGAAGAAGGGATTGCCCGCGGTCTTTTCCCAGACCAGGGCGCGCAGTGGCTCCACGACGTCTGGACTGGCACCCGGGAGGGCCTCCGCCACCAGTTGGCGCGTCTGCTCGAGCGACAAGGCTCCCAGGTGGATGTCCCCGAGCCGTGCCCCCGCCTCGCGCGCCCGGGCGAACGTCGACAGGAGGGGGTGAGAGGGGCCCACCTCGTTGTCCCGGTAGGCGCCCACCAACAGCAGGGGCGGCGTGTCCGGATGGGACGCGAGGTATTGCAACAGCTCGAGGCTGGCGAGGTCCGCCCACTGCAAGTCATCCAGGAAGAGCACCAGCGGGCGCTCGCTCGTGGCGAAGACGCTCAGCAGGCGTTGGAAGAGACGATGGACGCGGTGGGGCGCGGCCTCGGGTGGCAGTTCCGCCACGGCGGGCTGTTTGCCCAGGACGAGTTCCCATTGCGGCACCAGGCCCACCAGCACCTGTCCTTGCCCTTCCAGGGCTTGCAACAGGCGGTGGCGCCAGGTGGCGAGCTCCTCGTCGCTGCCGGCCAGCAGGTGCTGGAGGAGGCCGCGGAGAGCCTGGACCAGGGGGGTGTAGGGCACGTCCCGCTGGAACTGGTCGAACTTGCCGTGAAGGAAGAAGCCACGGCGCCGCAACACGGGCTCGTGCAACTCATGCACGACGGCGGACTTGCCTATGCCCGAGTAGCCGCGGACCGACACCCACTCCAGCCGGCCCTCCCGTGCCACGCGCTCGAAGGCCTCGAGCAGGGTCTCCACCTCGGTCTGCCGGCCATACAACCGCTGGGGCAGCAGGAAGCGCGCGGGCACGTCCCGCTCCCCCAGGCGGAAGTCTTCCTCTCCTCGCTGGAGGCGCTCCAGATCGAATCGCAAGCCCTCCGCTGCCTGGTAGCGCTCCTCGGCCCGCTTGGACAAGAGCTTCATCACCAGGGCGGAGAGGAGGGGCGGCACCCCGGGCACCACCTGGTGCGGGGACGGGGGCGTCTGGGCCAGGTGGGCGTGAAACCACTCCAACAAGTCCCTGCCCTCGAAGGGCAGACGTCCCGTGAGCATCTGGTAGAAGGTGACGCCCAGGGAGTAGAGGTCGGTGCGGTAGTCCAGCGTCCGGTTCATCCGTCCTGTCTGCTCCGGAGACATGTACGCCGGAGTTCCCTGCACGAGGGGCGCGGGAGCCGCCTCCACGTGCTCCATGCGCTGGAGGGTGGAAATGCCGAAGTCGATGAGCCAGGGCTGGCCGGAGTCGGACAGGAGGATGTTGGCCGGTTTGATGTCCTTGTGGATGACGCCCCGACGGTGGACCTCGGCCAGGGTGGAGCACAGGCCGAGGGCGATGGGGAGGAAGCGCTCGGGAGCAAGGGGCTGACCCAGATGCTCGGAGAGCGGGGTGCCGCCCTCGTGGGCGAGGATGAGGACCGGACGCTCCTGGTGCATCTCACAGGCGTGGACCTGGATGATCCCGGGGGTCCCGCGCAGCCGTTGGAGGAGCGTGTGCTCGTGTTGGAGGAGCGCTCGTTCCCGGGCACCCGGAAAGTCGGAGCGGGGGGTCTTGAGGATGACGGCCTGGCGGTCCACCTCTCTCAGTGCACGGTAGAGGAGATGGGAGGACGTGGATTGCAGGAGTCCGAGGAGGGTATAGCCAGGGCAATGCAACATGTGGGTGCACCAGGAATGGCCCATGCCGTGCTTGAACCAGCGCGTGGCCTCAGTGGCTTCCCATAACCCGCCAGCGGGAGGTTTCCCCCTTGATGCGTCAATCGGGCATTGACCGCGCTCCTCGGGGTGTGACCGTGGCGCATTTGTTCGACGTACCTCGAACCGGAGCGTGAGCGCTCGGAGGGACTGCGAGCCGTGCCTTGCGGCCCGTTCATCGAAACCACCGGAGTGCTCGCCCAGGAGCCCATGCCGGGCACGTCCGCCATCAGCCTGGTGAACGGGGCGCTCGAGAGCTTCACCCGTGCGGCGGCGCTCGAGATGCCCCGGGGCATTCGTATCAACGTGGTGAGCCCGCCGTGGGTGGATGAGACCTTGAAGGCCTTCAACATGAAGGGCATTGCCGGCATGCCCGCGGCTCAGGTCGCCCGGGCCTACGTGCGGAGCATCGAGGGGAGTGACACCAGCCAGGTGCTCGACGCGCGGAAGTTCGCCGCACAGGAGGGCTGACGGCCCACCGCTCGGGGCATATCCGTGTCCGCCCCGGAAGGGTGTCGACCGGAAATGTTGTCAAAGGACCTGTTTCGACACCTCTCGCTCTTTCTTACTTCTATTTAGGCCTGCGAAAACGAAAGAATTGGCGTCACCATGCCTTATATTCCAGATTTTGATACGGATGCAGTCCTCCACATTCTCAACTCAATCATCCAGAAGCACCCAGAGGGATCACCGGAGAGAGACGCAATCGAGCTTGCGCAGATTGCATTGATCTACCCCCGCCACATCCGGAAAGAGGATGACTTCCGCAGGTTCTACAGGGACATTTATGACCCCTCATTCAAGCTAAAAGTCTCCCATGAGTTTGCAACACGGTAAGAGGCAGACAAATGGCTGGCCAGCGGGAAGGCAGAGGACGCAGAGCGCGTCAGAATCGCTGGCAAGGGTTTCATGGTTGTCCGATTGCCTGGGCGGTTTACGTTCATGAGCGCACCCCTTGAAGGGGAAGGGGAGGAAACAGACGAGTCAGGAGATGACTCCGAGTAGGTGATAGCTGGTGAGGCGGATGCCGGAGCCGCCAGCGGTGAGCGTCTCGGCCTTGTCCAAGCAGGTGAACGTATCGCGGCCTACGCTCTCGCAGTGGCTGAGGGCCGCTCGCGATGATGCGCCGACAGCAGGTTAGGGCTGGACGGAGGTAGGCGGAGGGTCCGGCTTCTTGACCGCCACGTAGCACTTCCCCTGGTACTCAGCTGTTCCCCGCGGGCAGGGAGCATCACTCCGATGGGGCATCCAGCAACCGCCCCGGATCTCCACTTCCAGTTCCGGCATGCAGGGCGGCCTTGCCTGTTCCTTCAAGGGTTTCTCTGGCATCGGATAGGCGATGGCTGGCGAAGAGAGGCCCGGTCGATTCATGAGGGCGGGAGTCTCGTCGGGTGAGTCGCGCAGCTCTGGAGGCGTGGACATGCGCGGCCAAAGCAGGAGAACAAGTCCTACCGCCACGGCTACTCCCGTACCCGCGAGTCCCCAGCGCGTCGCCCGGTTTCTGGAACGGGTGGGCCGGGGCTCGCGCATGAGGTGAGCCCGCACATCCTCCCGCTCATCGAGTTGCGCCAGCGAGCCCGCCAGGCGGATGTAGCCCAAGGTCAGCTCGTGGAACCTCGGCTGCTTCGTCCCGACCATGCGCTTGGGGTGAATCACCAGGGCTTCCGGGCTGGCGAAGTAGGTGGTCTCCGCGCTCCAAGGCGTGGATGTGCGCCAATCGTCGCCGACGCCCGGCACCAAGACCAGCGCGGGCTCGCCCGTTTCCACATGGTGCGCTGCATGGAGTCGGCCCTCATCCTCAGGGATGTTCGGGAACCGCTCTCCGACCAGATACGGGCCCAAACGACGTCCCTTCCAATCTGGCGTGTCGCTCATGTTCGTGCCTCCTGTGCTCTCCCCTTCCTACTCGCGATGTAGGGGCGCTGTATAGACTCAAGGAGTCATGGCCGGTCCTTCAGTCTCCGGCGGAAGGCTCCGTGTCGAACCACGGATAGACGGTGGGCAGCACCAGCAGCGTGAGCAGCGTGGCGCTGAGCAGTCCGCCAATGACGACCGTGGCCAGCGGCTTCTGCAACTCGGCGCCCGCGCCGGTCGCGAACGCCATGGGCAAGAAGCCCAGCGAAGCCACCAGCGCCGTGGTGAGCACTGGCCTTAGCCGCACCCGGGCCGCTTCCTGGATCGCCTCGAGCGGCGGCAGGCCCTCCTCGCGCGACCGCCGGATGGCCGCCACGAGCACGAGCCCGTTGAGCACCGCCACGCCGAACAGCGCGATGAAGCCCACCGCCGCCGAGATGGACAGCGGCATGCCACGCACCCCCAGCGCCAGCAGCCCGCCCGTGACGGCGAAGGGGATGTTGAGCGAGATGAGCAGCGCCGGGCGCACCGCGTTGAACGTCGTGTACAGCAGCGTGAAGACGAGCAGCAGGGTGAGTGGCACCACGAGCACGAGCCGGCTCGTCGCGGACTCCAGGTTCTTGAACTGTCCTCCCCACTCCAGCCAGTACCCGGGCGGCAGCTTCACCTCGCGGCCCACCACCTCCTGGGCCTCGTTCATGAAGCTTCCCAGATCCCTCCCTCGCACGTTGGCCTCGATGGAGATCCGCCGCTGCATGTTCTCCCGGCTCACCTGCGCGGGGCCTTCCTCCACCACCACTCGCGCCAACTGCGACAGGGGAATGAGCTGCCCGGAGTCACCCGCCACCGGGAGGCTCTCCAGTTGCTCCACGTGCTGGCGGGCCGAGGCGGCGAAGCGCACCTGCAAGGCATACCTCCGCTGACCCTCCAGCACCGTGCCCACCTCCTTGCCCCCGAGTGTCTCGATGGTGTCGAGCACCTGGCGGACGTTGATGCCGTGACGCGCGAGCGCCTGCCGGTCGATTTGAACCCGCGCCACCGGCAGGCCCGCCACCTGCTCGGCCTTCACGTCGGCGGCACCCGGCACCCGGGACAGCGCGTGCGCGAGCCGATTTCCCGTCCGCTCCAGCTCCTCCATGTCCTCGCCGTACAGCTTGAGCACCACGTCCGAGCGGGCCCCGGACAGCAGCTCGCTCACGCGCAGCTCGATGGGCTGTGAATAGGAGAAGACATTGCCGGGCACCTCCCTGCCCAGTGCCCGCTGCATCGCGGCGATGAGGCCCTCGCGCGTGTCCGCCGTCGTCCACTCCTCGTGGGGCTTGAGCATCACGTAGATGTCGCTGATCTCCACCCCCATCGGATCCGTGGCGATCTCCGCGCGCCCCGTGCGTGAGACGACGGTGGTGACCTCGGGGAAGCGCTTGAGCACCGTCTCGATGATGCCCGTCTGCCGCTCGGACTCCTCCAGCGACACCGAGGGCACGCGCCACGCCTGGAGCGCCAGCGCTCCCTCGTCCAGCCGGGGAATGAACTCCGTGCCCAGCAGCGGCACCAGCGCGAGGCTCAACGCCAGCACGCCCGCGGCGATCGCCACCACCTTCTGGCGTCGTACCAGGCACCAGGCCAGTGCCGGTTCGTACACGCGCCGCGCCGCGCGCACGATCGCGCTCTCCCGCTCCTCCATGTCGCGTTGCAGGAAGACGGAGGCGAGCGCGGGCACCAGCGTGAGCGACAGCACGAAGGCCCCCGCCAGGGCGCACAGCACGGTGATGGCCATGGGCCGGAACATCTTCCCCTCCACTCCGCTCAGCGTGAGGATGGGCAGGTACACCACGCCGATGATCACCTCGCCGAAGGCCGCCGCGCCGCGGATCTCCACCGTCGAGCGATGCACCACCTCGTCCCGCTCCTCCCGGGTGAGGGGCCGGCCCAGCTCCCGGTGGCGTTGCGCCAGGTGCCGCACGGCGTTCTCGGTGATGATGAGCGCTCCATCCACGATGAGCCCGAAGTCGATGGCCCCCAGGCTCATCAGGTTGCCCGAGATGCCGAGCTGTCGCATGCCGATGAACGCGCACAGCATGCACAGCGGAATGGCGCTCGCGACGATGAGGCCCGCGCGCAGGTTCCTCAACATGAGGAAGAGCACCACGATGACGAGCAGCCCTCCCTCGATGAGGTTGCGCGCCACCGTGTGGATCGTCTTGCGCACCAGATCCGTGCGGTCATAGAAGGTGTCGATCTCGATGCCCGGCGGCAGGGTGGGGCGGATGGCCTCCACGGCTTGCTTCACGCGGTCCACCACCTCGCGCGAGTTCTCCCCCAGCCGCATCATCACGATGCCGGTGACGGCCTCTCCCCGCCCGTCCCGGGTGACGGCTCCCTGCCGCACCTGGGGGGCGAAGCGCACCTCGGCCACGTCCCTCACGAGCACCGGCGTCCCCTGGGGAGACGTGGTGAGCACGATGTCCCCGATGTCCTCGAGCGACTCGATGAGTCCCTCGCCCCGGATGAGCACCTGCTCGGCTCCCCGCGCGATGGATGCGCCTCCGGCGTTGGCGTTGTTCTCCTCCAGCGCCTGGAAGACGCGCTGCAAGGACAGGCCATACGCCACGAGCTTCGCCGGCTCGAGCTGCACCTCGTACGTCTTGAGTTCTCCGCCAAAGGCATTGACCTCGACGACGCCCGGCACCGAGCGCAGCCGGGGGGAGACTTGCCACTCCAGGATGGAGCGCAGCTCCATGGAGTCGACCCCCTCGCCCCTCACCTCGAACTGGTAGATCTCCCCCAGTCCCGAGGAGAGCGGCCCCAGCTCCGGCGTGCCGTAGCCGTGGGGGATGTTCTCTCGCGCGGACACGAGCCGCTCCTGGACGAGCTGGCGCGCGAAGTAGATGTCCACGCCGTCCTGGAAGACGACGGTGACGACGGACAGGCCGAAGCGCGAGAGCGAGCGCACCTCCAGCGTGTCGGGCAGTCCGCCCATGGCGGCCTCGACGGGCAGGGTGATGAACGTCTCCACCTCCACCGGCCCCAGGCCCGGCGACGAGGTGAGGATCTGCACCTGCACGTTGGTGACATCCGGTACGGCGTCGATGGGGAGCCGGCGCAGTGCGTCCAGCCCGAAGCCGATGAGCAGCACCGCCAGCAGGAAGACGAGGAAGCGGTTGCGCAGGGAAAAGGAGATGAGCGAATCGAACATGGTGCGCTCGCCTCCCTAGTGGGAATGGCCCTCGCCCATGCTCTCGCGCGAGAGCTCGGACTTGAGGATGAAGGCGCCCTGGGTGACGACGGGCGTGCCCGGCTCGACGCCGGAGACGAGCTCCACCTCCGTTCCGGAGCCGAGGCCCGTGCGCACCTCCACCGGCCTGAAGGCTCCGGGCCCCTCCGGGACGAAGACGACCTGCCGGGTCCCCAGCTTCTGCACCGCCTCGCGCGGCACGACGAGCCGCGGGGGCGCGGTGGGATCTCCCGGGTCCGTGGCGATCTCCGCCTGGGCGAACATGCCGGGCTTGAGCGCTCCGTCCTGGTTGTCCACCCCCACACGCACCGGCACCGTGCGCGTCTTCTCGTGGATGATGTCCCCCACGTACTCCACCCGTCCCTGGAAGCGCCGGCCCGGCAGCGCCGCGACCGTGATGTCCACGCGCTGCCCCGTCTTCACCTCCGACACCCGCACCTCGGTCACGTCCAGCAGCACCCACAACGTGGAGAGATCCCCCACGGTGAAGAGCGTCGTGGTGGCCTCCACCGCCTGGCCCACGGTGCCGGTGATCTCCACCACCGTGCCGTCCAGCGGGCTGGGGGCCGCCAGGCGCGTGCTGTAGTGCTCGTTGCCGCGCAGGGCGGCGATCTCCCCGTCGGACAGGCCCAGCGCATGCAGCCGTCCATCCACCGCGTTGCGCTCGGCCTGCGCCGTCACGAACGTGCTCTCCGCCTCGCGCATCTCCCGCTCGCTGGTGATGCCCTTGTCGAGCAACTCCTTCTCGCGGCGGTAGTTGTCCTCGGCCACCCGGGCCTTCGTCGCCGCCGACAGGTAGTCCGCCCGCGCCCGCCCCAGCTCCGGGCTCTCCAGGTACGCCAGCACCTGGCCCTTCTTCACCCGCTGCCCCAGGTTCACCTCGATGCTCGACAGCCGCCCCGGCACCCGCGCGGCCACCTGTGCCACGCCCCGCTGCGTGAAGGACACCCGCGCCGGCGCGGTGAGCCCCACCGACAACGGCTTGCTCTGGACCTCTCGCGTTTGAATCCGCGCCGAGCGCATCGCCTCGGGCGTGAGCCGCACCACCTGCTCGCCGTGCTCCTCCCCGGCGGAGTGCTCCTCTCCGGCGTGCGCCGCGCCCTCCTCGGGCGGGTGGCCTCCCGAGGGCTTCGAGCAGCCCGTCCCGAGCCACACCAGGAGCACGCCCATCAGTGTGCGCGCCTTCATGGCTGGCCTCCGAGCGCGCTCTGGAGCTGGGCCTCGGCGATGAGCAGCTCCGCGAGCGCATCGATGGAGCCGCGCCGGGCGTCGAGCGCGTCCCGGCGGATGACGAGCAGTTGGAAGAAGTCCACCTTGCCCGCCCGGTACGCCTCGTTGACGAGCGCGAGGTTCTGCTGGAGCGCCTCCAGCACGTCCGCGCCATACACGGCCATCGCGGCGCGCGCGTTCTGGTAGCGCTCCAGGGCCAGGGCTACCTCCGAGCGCACCATCCGCTCCGTGGCCTCGAGCGTGGCCTGGGCCTGGTGCTGTCGCGCGGCGCCAAGGCCCAGGGCTGCCTGGTTGCGGTTGAAGAGCGGCAGCTCGATGCCCAGCGTCCCCTGGACGATGTGGGCGTCTTCCTCGCGCGAGTAGCTGGCGCCCAGGCGCGGGACGGGTAGCGCCTCGCGCGAGGCGAGCGTCACCTCGGCGCGCGCCGCGTCCAGCTCGGCGCGCGCGGTCTTCACCTCGGCCCGTTGCGCCAGCGCCCGCTCCATCAGGGCCTCGAGCGGGGGGGGCTCGGCGTCATCGGGCTTCCAGTCTTCCGACAGTCGAGGGGTCTCGGTGGGCTCCAGCCCCAGCAGCAGGCGCAGCTCCGCGAGCGCCAGGCTCCGGCGCCTCGCCGACAGCACGCGCTCGTGCGCGGCCCGGCCCATCTCCACCCGCGCGGTATTCACCTCGATGCGCGAGGCGGCTCCCGCCGTCAGCCGCTCCTCGGCGGCCCTCAGCGCTTGTTCCGCGAGCAGCCGTCCCTCGTCATCCAGGCGCAGCTCCTGCTCGGCCGCCAGCAGCCGGGCGAAGGCGCCGCGCACCTCGGCGGCCACGGTGACGCGGAGTGCCTGGAGCCGTGCCTCGCTCGCGGCGAGCTGGGCCGCCGCCGCATCCCGACGGGCGCCCCGCTGGCCGAGCAGCTCGAGCCGCTGGCTCACGCCCAGGGAGACATCAAGGCTCGGGGCGGGGCTCTCCCCGGCTTGTCTCCACCGGGGCCCCACGGCGCCCTGCAGTTGGGGATTCTCCTGGGCGAGCAGCGAGGCGCCTTCCAGACGGGCCTGGGCACTGGCCGCCTCGGCCCGGGCGGAGATGAGGCGGGGACTGTGTTCGAGCGCGATTGCCACCGACTCCTCCACGGTCAACGGGTGGGGCGCGGGAGCGGACTGGAGGAACAGGCAAAACGTCAGGGACAAGGGGGAGAGCACGGTGGCACCAGCGAGGCCAGGAGAGGGAAACCCAACGGCGGGAAACCTCCACGGGAAGACGGGGGCGCGCGGACCAGGGGTCCGGCACCTCTTCCCGGGGAGGACGGTTCCTCCGGGGCCTCGGTTCGCCTCGACGTGCGGTTCAGCTCAACGGACGAGTGACTCGAAGCCCGGGGCTCACGCGCGGATGGGGGGCCTCAAGAGCCGCACACCGGGCCGCTCGGCCACGGCCTCGTGCACGAAGGGCGTGCGGGGCGATTCCCGGACGTCGAGCAACACCAGGCCGAGCATCGCCGTGGGCAGCAGGGACTGGCTCGCACAGCACCGGCAGTGGTGCTCGGTGGGGCCGCATCCGTGCTCGTCGCCCGACTGCTGATCCGCCTGGAACGGCTCCAGGTGCGCCACATGGCCGGACACCGCGTAGTCGGCGACCAGCTCCAGCGCCTCGCCAAAGGCGGGCACCAGGCCGTTGATCAGCGCGAGCACGAGGAGCAGACGCAGCACACCGGGGGACGTAGCGCATGTGACGCTGCGTCGCAACCGCCTCGCCGTCCTCCCGCCCCCGACTGTGTCCGGCCCGTCAATGGGGACGGACACGCGGGGGCGAGGGCGCTCGCGTGTGTTCAGCGCTGCTTCAGGTGGGTGATGCCCGCGTCGAGCAGCGCGGCCACGCCCCGCCGCACGACGTGAACCACCTTGTGCCGATGGGGTGTGCCCGGCTGGGTGTAGTGGGTGCTCACCTTGTGGTGCAGCTCCGTGGCGCCCCAGATGAGCACCAGGTCCGCCCATTCCAGATCGCTCTGGGCCTGGGTGCCCGTGCGCCGCTCGGTGCCATCCACCACGCGCAGCTCCAACTGGCCACCGAGCTTGTCCTTCAGCTCCTCGCGCACCGCGGGCGAGCCGCCCACCACCACCACCCGGCGCACCGCGTGCTGGTGGCACGTCTGGAGGAAGGCCACCTCGGCCCGGTGGTTGTTCGAGCCGCCACAGTGCTCGCAGTGGCTTCGGGGTTCCACTGGCAGGGGCTCCCGGCCGCTGGCCCGTGCCGACTGCTGGCACTCCGCGGCGGTGCACACGCGGTAGAAGCGCTCGAGGAGGAGCTGCTCGGCCCGGGGCAGCTTGGGTTCACTCAGGCGCGTCTTGCCTGGGCGGGTGAGGCCCGCCTCCTCCAGAATCGCCCGGGCCCGGCTCCGGGACGTCGCCGAGGTGATGCCCCGCTCGGCGAACCAACCGTCGATGTCTCGGTCCGCGCTCATCTTGGATCTGGTCCTGGGAAGAGTTCGCCTTGAGGGGAAGGAGGCACGGGCAGGCCGAGGGCCTCCCGCACGGGCGCGAAGCTGCGGCGGTGGATGGGCAGCACGCCCCGCTCGTGGATGGCCTGGACGTGCGAGGCCGTGGGATAGCCCTTGTGCTCGGCGAGCCCATAGCCTGGATAGAGCGTGTCCAGCTCCCGCATCGTCCGGTCGCGCGTCGTCTTCGCCAGCACCGACGCCGCCGCGATGCTCAGCGACAGGGCATCGCCCTTGATGATGCCGCGTTGGGGCAGCGTGCACTCGGGGATGGTGAAGGCGTCCAGCAGGACGAACGAGGGCTGGATGCCCAGGCCCTGGAGCGCCCGGTGCATCGCGAGCAGGCTCGCCCGGCGGATGTTGAGCCGATCGATCTCCTCGGGCTCCGCCTGTCCCACGGCCCACGCCACCGCGCCCTGCTTGATGGCCTCCGCCATCTCATCCCGGCGTGACTCGTCGGCGATCTTCTTCGAGTCGTCCAGCCCCTCGAGCTTCCAGCCCCGCGGGAGGATGGCCGCCGCGGCGACCACGGGTCCGGCGAGCGGGCCCCGGCCGGCCTCGTCCACGCCCGCCACGTGCAGATGGCCCTGCTCCCACAGCTCCGTCTCGAAGCGCAGCAGGTGGCGCAGGCGCTGGCCTTCCGAGCGGTTCCTCCCCTGCTGCTGGCGCAGACGGCGGGCGAGCGCGCGGGCGCCCTGTCGGGTGTCCGCCTCCAGGGCCTCCAGCAGTCCTTGGGGAATGGAACGGGACTGGGTGACGAACCGCTCGGTCAACTCCGCCACGGAACAACACAGGAGATCTTGGATGCTCGACATGACATCCGAACCTAGCGAGTCACGCGGTCCGGAACAAATGCCGTTGAAGGAACCGGCCCCCCGAGGGCTCAGGGGCGCAGGTGCAACTGGACCGAGCTGGGCTCGGGGTGGCAGTGGCACTCATCGCACGTCCACACCACCTCGGCCGAGTCGCTGGGCCGGGTTCCGGCGAGGGCCGTCAGCCGCACCCGGCCCGGGCCGATGTCCTCGTTCACCGCCGTGGTGACGCCCCGCTCACTCGTGGTGCTGGTGACGGAGTGGCCCGTGTCCGTGTGGGTGGCCGTGACGACGGCGCCGCCCACCAGGCCCCCCTGGGCGTCCACCACCTCCACGCGCAGCGTGACGAGCTCCTCGGTACAGGGGTCTCTCTCGGGGTTGGGCACTCGCAGCCCCCCGTCGCAGGCGGAGAGGTGCGCGAGGCCCAAAACCATCCACATGGCACGTGCTCGGTGCATGGACAGGGAGTGCGCACGCACGGGGCCGGGCGCAAGCGGACCTGTCAGGAGGTGGGCGGAAGTCGGACCCGGGCGAAGCGCGAGGCGTCCGTGTCCGGGTAGCGCTCGACAATGTAGCGGTAGACCTCCTGGGCCCGCCCCGGCTCCTGCATGCGCTCGCCGAGCACGCGCGCCAGGAGCACCAGGGCGCGGGGGGCGAGCGGATCCTCCGGGGCGGAGTCCGCGGCGGCCTCCAGCGCGCGCACCGCGAGGGCATGCTCCTGCTGGCTCGCCGCCGCCTGTCCGACGAAGAGGTGCACCGCGGGGGGGAGTGCGGCGCGGGGCAGGAAGTGCAACTCGGCGTAAAGCGCGAGGGCGCGGGGGATGTCGCGGGTGCTGACGGCCTGGGTCAGCTCCTGGATGCGCAGCTCGAGGGGAGGGGCACTCTCCGCCGCGGGCAGGCTCGGGGCCTCCACGCGCAGGGTGGTGCTCGGGGCCGCGCCGGGCAGCACGGGGGTGAAGTACTCGGCGGGCGTCCCGTACCCGAGGGCATCTCCCCGGGTGTAGAGCAGCAGCCCGAGCACGTGCGCCATCAACAGGGGGACGGGCAGCTCGATGAGCTCGGCGAGCCAGCGCGTCAGCAGCCCCAGGTCCAGGGCGCGCACGCTCGCGCCGAGGGCGTACGTCACCAGCCCCGCGAGCCCCAGGACGAACAGGACGCCCAGCGTGGTGATGTAGTCGCCCCCGAGGCGCAGCATGGCGCGCACGCCTCGTACGGGGTTGAGCATCTCCAGGAAGGGGGCGCCGATGGCCCCCTGGATGAGGCCCATGGGCAGGTAGACGAGGCCGGCCAGTCCCAGCACCCACACGATGGCGTCCTCGCGCAATTGCTCCCAGGGCAGGGCGTGGAAGGTGCCCGTCGCGTAGAACATGGGATCGTCGGACAGGCGCACGATGTACGCGTGCGCATCCCAGCCGCTGAAGGAGACGAGGTAGACGCCGAAGGGGAGCCACACGGCGCTGGTGGCGACGAGGCCGCGCAGCGAGGGCAGGAGCCAGTCGGAGAGGAGATCGTTGTACTCGGGCAGGGGGAGGTCGGTCTCGCCCCGGGCGCTTGCCCGGAGGACGGCGAAGAAGCAGCCCCAGAAGACGCCGGACAGCATCACCGCCGGGGCCAGCCGCGCGAGGATGAACGATGCCCGGGTGAGGAAGGTCAGCAGCGTGAGGATCGTCCCGACGGCCAGGAGCATGGCCAGGGTGTGGCGGTTGAGCAGGTAGCGCACCGAGGTGCGCATCCGCTCCGCGAGCGGCTGTTGCCGCGAGCGATGGACGAGCAGCGTCTCGGCCCGTTCTCCGCAGGCGCGGCAGGCGATCAGGTCCACGGTGGAGACGCGCCGGGCCTCGACGCACTCCGGACAGAGGAAGGAGGCACATCCCACGCAGCGCCAGCCGGCGGTGGCGGTGGGGTGGCGTTCGCAGCGGGCGGGCGGTGGGCTCCGCGGGCTCAAGGGTTGCCCCCCGCGGCGGGCGCGGGTGTCGTCGTCTGGGATGCCTCCAGCACGCCCAGTTGGAATTGCTCGCCTGGCTGCAGTGAGAAGGTGCGACTGGCGAGTATCTGGAAGCGCTCGGCCGAACCGCTGATGACCAGGAGCCGGTTGGGTCCGGAGGGAAGCCGTTGCACGACGAAGCGCCCCTGCGCGTCGGTGCGCGGACCGTCGCGGCTGATCAACGCGAGCACGTTGTCGAAGGTACTCACCCCGGACTCGGATTTGACGAGGACGTCATAGCCCCGCAGTGGCTGGTGCGTCGTCGCATCGAGCACCGTGCCCGATACGGAGCCCCACGGCACCAGCTCGAGTTCCACCGGTGCGGAGCCGACTCCCACCTCCACGGTGCGCAGCGCGCTTCCCTCGTCCGATGTCACTCCAATCGAGTACCGGCCAGGCACGACCCCGGGGATGCTGAACTCGCCGGACCCATCCTTGCCCTGGACCTGGTACTGCGAGGGCCCCTGGGCGGTGAGGACGAACTGGCGCACGGGACTCCCCGCCCGCCGGACGCTCCCGCGCAGCTTCAGTCCCGGAACCAGCCGGACCTCGAGCCGCTCCTGACGGCCCTGCCGGAGCTCGCTTCGCACTCGGCCCTGTTCTCCTGTCTCGGGAGCGAAGCCCGCGATCTCGTAGGCGCCGCAGCGCAGCTGGTCGATCTGGAAGGAGCCGTCGGGGCCGCTGAGCGTCACGCGCGCCGGCTCTGGCGCGGGGCGCCCGGCGGCGGCTGATGGACTCACGCTGACCCAGGCGTCCGGTTGGGCGCCTCCGGAAGAGGCCTGAATCCTTCCGAGCACTCCACAGCCGCGGCTCTCGACGACGACGGTCAGTCCGGTGAGCTGTTGCCCGGCGGCCAGGAGGAGGCGGCCACCCGCGGCGGGAGCGCGCACTTCCAGCGCTCCGGTGGAGTCCTCCGCCTCGAGGTGGTAGGTGGCCGCCGCCAGGCCCGCCAACTTGAAGTGGCCGTCCTCCTCCGCCATGCCTCCGGTAATGCCCGCGGGCAGCCGGCCCTCGAAACCCTGGCCACGGGACTCCGCGACGGCGCGGATCGCCACGTTGCGGACCGCGCGCCCCTGCTCGTCCACCACCCGGCCCTCGATACGTCCTCCTGGCGAGAGCTGGATGCGGGTGTGCTCGGGATCTCCACTTCCGACGTCCACCGGTGCGCTGCCCCGTTCTCCCTCGAGCGTGGTGGCCACCAGGGTGAACGCGCCTGGCGGAACGCCGCTCAGCTCGAACGCGCCTTCCCTCGTGGAGCGGGTCCGCAGGTTGAAGACGGTCATCGCCGTGAGGATGGCGCCCTGAGCGGCCTCGCGGCGTGGCTCGATGGTGATCCACGCTTCCGCCGCCGGCTCCACGTGTCCGCGCACCGTGGCTCCGGTGTCCACCTCGACGCGCACGTCCGTGACGGAGGTGTCCTTGACCGTGACCATCGGACTGAGGAGCCGTGGCACGAAGTTTCCACCCGTGGTGATGAGCCGGTAGCGCCCGGTCCCCGGAACCAGGAGCTGGAACGAGCCCTGCTCGTCCGAGGGAGTGGACTCCCGGGCCGACTCCTGGGTCTCCGTGTGCAGGGCGGACACGTGGGCGCCGGCCACGGGGGTGCCAGTGCCTTTCTGGACCACCTGCCCGGAGATGCTCAGGGCGCGGTCGACGAGCAGCACGATGTCCCGCACCTGCGCGGCGATGCCCAGGTCGACCGAGACCGGCTCGGACATGAAGCCGGTGCTGGTGGCGCGCAAACGCACCCTTCCCGAGGGCAGTTGCCGGAGGACGAAGCCGCCGGAGGCGTCGGTGAGGACCGCCGGAGGCAGGTCCGCATCCAGGGAGAAGCTGCCCTGGGGGTTGTCGCTCGCCAGCGACCAGCTCACTCTCGCCCCGGCGACGGGATAAGCCCCCTCGCGGGTGAGGACCCTGCCCTGGATGGACGCCGCGGGCGTGAGCAGGAAGTCCTGTTGGCGGGGGACGCTCTCCATCCGGATCGTCGCGGCTCCGTCCGTGTAGTCCGGATGGGACGCCGTGAGGCCATAGACGCCCGCGTCGAGCCAGAGCTGGTATTGCCCGTTCGCGTCCGTCCATGCCGCGGGCCGGGGGCCCGTGCGGCCGAACTCGGGCGCGGGTACCTGCTCGACGGCGACGACTCGCGCGCCGGCGACGGGCCCTCCGCCGACATCCAGCACCTTGCCCCGGAGCTCGACTCCGCCTGTCTGCAACTGGAAGTCCACCGTCTGGGGAGACTCGAGTGGAGAGACGTCGAGGAGCCGCTGCGTCGGCCGGTGGCCAGGAGCGGTGGCCGACAGGGCATATCTCCCCCCGGGCAGTTGACACAGTGCCCAGCGGCCCTGTTCATCCGCCCGGGCCAGCGAGGGCTCTCCCGTGGCCTGTTGGGGGGTGGCGCTGACCGTGGCGCCCACGAGCGCCTGGCCAGACGTCGTGCCCACCCGTCCAGACACCGCGCAGCCCCCTGTCGTCGAGGGGCGTGCGGCGGCCTGGCTGGGCTCGGTCCGTGGCCTTTCCTTCCCCCGTGCGCGCTCGGCGGTGGGTCGCTCCGGCGCGGCGGGTTCGTGCTGGAAGGCCATCCACAGGGCAAGCCCGGCCAGGAGCATCACTCCGAGCGCCACCAAGAGGGGTCGTCCGCGTGCCATGCTGTTCTTCGTCAGACGTGATCCGCGGGGGTTGGACCCACGACCGGAGCGGTGACCTGTTCGCCCTCGCGGCGCAGCAGCCCCCGTGTCAGCAGGATGTCGAGCACCTCGATGCCCTGCTTCAAGGAGATGTCTCCCCACTGCTCCACCTCGGCCACGGTGAAGCGCTGGCGGGCCGCGATGCCGCGCACGAGTGACAACGCATCACCGGGCAGGAGCACCTCGGTATTGCAGCCATAGACATACACGAACTGAGTCCCGTCCGGTCCGGGCCGCCTCACATAGGGGAGGGGGTAGGGTTCGGTGCGCACCAGCACATCCTCCGGTTTCAGGGGCGAGGTGGGTGCCTGGCCGTCCAGCGAGACGTAGGGACTGCTGGTGACCGCGCGCCGCCAGATGCGCTCCAGCTCGACCCCGCGGGAGGACAGCTTGCCGAGCATGTCACGCAGCTCGCCCAGGCGCGCGGTGATGAACTGCTCCACCTCCAGGGGGACTTCACCGGGCCGCGTCTGCTCCAGGGGAGTGGCGGGCAGGATGGCGCGCCACTCCAGCTTCTCGCTGAGCATGCGCTCGAGTTCCGGGAAGAGCACCTGCAGCATGCCGATCGTCTCGAAGGCCATGTTGAGCGCGAGCGACTCCCCGCTGGCCTTCGCGTTGTGCCACGTGCCGGGCGGCAGGTAGAGCAGATCTCCGGGCTCGAGCAGCACCTCTTCGAACTGGCTCTCGTCCGGGGTGGGCACGTCCAGCTTCTGCCGTCTGTTGTTGTGCTCACCGTGCCGGATCTGACCGTCCTTCTGGACGAGCGCATTGGCGAGCGGGTAGTTCGTCGCGGGAAGCCGCGAGTACAGCCAACGCTTGCTGCCGGAGATCTGGATGATCGTCGCATGGCGCGCGTCGTAGTGGGTGTCCAGACCCTCTCCATCCGGGGAGAGGTAGCAGTTGAAGCGCACCGGCGTGGCCAGGTTCATCTGGCGCTTGATGTGCGCGGCGAACTCCGCGAGCGCCGCGTCTCCCGCGGTGATGTCATTGACGCAGACGGTGGTCCGGGAGGCGAGCGCCTCGCGGACCTGGGTCGGTTCGATCTCGATGCCCGCCTGGAGGTCGTGGCGGTTGCGCCACAGCGCTCGGAGCGAGAAGGGCCCGGGCTTCCGCTTGTCGAAGCCCACGCGCAAGATGGCCCGGTCGAACCGCTCCCGATCGAAGAGCCGGGCGAACTTGGTGGGCGTTCCTCGGACGTAGAGGGGCTTCTTCTCCCAGTACTCGGAAAGGAACTCCTTCGGGCTGACCGGGTACAGGAACTCCGCGAGTTCCTTGCCCGAAGCGTTGCTCATGCTCATGAAACCACCTCATGCGTGAAAGAGGATCGACGCAGTGGAGTTTCCCCTCGAGGGGGAGGCGAGCCAGCCTAGCATCAACCCAGGGTGCGCAGCATGGGCTCCGCGGGGGTCTCCCGCGGTTCGAGGTCGTCGACATAGGGGGAGGCCTGCAGCCGGAACAGCCGGGCATAGGTGCCCTCCGCCCGCAGGAGCGATTCGTGATCGCCCTGCTCGACGATTCTTCCCTTGTCGAGCACCACGATGCGATCCGCCACGCGTGTCGATGACAGCCGGTGGGTGATGAAGACGACGGCGCGGCCACGCCCCAATTCCCGGAGCCGGTGGAACAGGTCGTGCTCCTGGCGCGCGTCCAGGGCGGAGGAGGGCTCGTCGAGGATGAGCAGTGGCGCCGCTCGGACGAAGGCGCGCGCCACGGCGATCCGCTGCCACTGGCCGGAGGAGAGTTGAACGCCGTCCTCGAACGCGCGACCGAGCATCGTGTTCACGCCATGGGGCAGTCCCGCCACCACGTCGTCCAGGCCCGCGGCGTGCAGGGCCGCCTCGAGCTGGTCGGCGCGGGCCTCGTTGCCCAACAGGACGTTGTCTCTCAGGGTGAGCTCGAAGCGCGCGAAGTCCTGCCACACCACGCTCACGAGCGAGCGGTATTCGTCGGGATCGAACTGGCGCAGATCCGTGCCGTTGAGGGTCATCACCCCTTCGGAGGGATCGTAGAGCCGGGCCAGCAGCTTCACGAGTGTCGTCTTGCCGGAGCCATTTTCTCCCACGATGGAGACCACCTCGCCGGGTCGCAGGCGCAGGTTGATGTCGTGCAGCGTGGGTTGCTCGGCTCCCGGGTAGCGGAAGCCCACCTGGCGCAGTTCCACCTCGTGGTGGATGTCCCGGGGGAGGGGGACACGGGGGGCCCGGTCCTGCAGCGTGGGCTGGAGCCGCAGGAACTCGAAATAGCGGCTCAGGAACAGGTTGTGCTCGAACGCGCTCGACAAGGACATCAGCACCGAGGACAGGTGGATCTGGAGCGTCTGGAGGGCCGCCACCCCCATGGTCAGCGTGCCCAGGGACATCCGTCCGCCGAGTGCTTCCAGCGCCAGCGCCCCATAGGCGCCGTAATAGGCGACCCGGGACAGGACACGCCCTCCGAGTCCCAGGCGCGCGTTCTGCGAGGCGAGCGCGCGGTCTTCCGTGAGGAATGTCTTCAACCGCTCCCGCATGTGCTCCAGCAGCCAGGGCGCCACGCCGAACACACGCATCTCCTTGGCGAGCGTGCCGTCGGTGAGAATGCCCTGGTAGTAGGCGAGGCGGCGGCCCGATGGACTGCGCATGTCCATCAACCCGAACTTGCGCGCGACCCCGCGGAATTGGAACCGCATCTCGGGAATGCACGCCAGCAGCACGATCGCCAGGGCCGCCGGGAAGAGGCCCACCACGAGCACCCCCTGGGCCACCAGGGTCGCCAGGGACTGCATCCCCCGGAGCGTCTCCCGGTACAGCACCATGGGGCGGAAGCCCACCTCGCGCGTCGCCTTCTCGAGCTGGTCGTAGAAATGAGGGGTGTCGAAGTGCGCCAGGTCGAGCGATGCCGCCTTCGCGAGCACCGAGAGCGTGGCCTGGGCCTCGACCTTGCGCCCCAGTCCATCGTTCACGTACTCCGCGAGCGCCTGGAACAGCTCACGGGAGATCGCGAGCAGGGCCATCAGCCCGATCCACCCCAGCACGCGGTACAGGTTCTCCTCCGAGGGCCGGGCGATGCCCGCCGCCACTCCGTCCACCACGCCCTTGGATGCCCACAAGAGGCCCGTGGGAATGCAGGCTCCCACCACGAGGAGCACGGCGGCCAGGAGCGTCCCGGGTGGATCCGTGTTCCACACCAGCCGCAACACGCGCCAGACGAACGCGAGCGTGAGCGGTGCCTGCGTGCGCGGTCTTCCGGTCGATGCCAAGAACGAACCCTTTCCGGGCGGCTTCCGCCCAGCCTGTCAGCCCATCCCGCCGCGCACCAGCATGGCGGCGAGGGCATCGGAGATGGGCAGCTCCGTGGCATCCTCGATCCAGGCGTACATTCCGGTGGGGTTCATCTCCAGGAAGACATACTCGCCCTCGGGCGTGAAGATCATGTCGATGGCCGAGTAGGCCAGCCCGAACTCCCGCGTCATCGCCAGGCAGGCCTCGGCGACCTTGGGGGGCAGCGCGTGGACGCGGTGAGAGATCTTCACGGCTTCGTTCCACGTTCGCCGGTAGTCGGTGGACGTCGCTTCGTGGTGCTGTGAATGGAGCTCCGCCGCGAAGACCTCGTTGCCGACGATGGTGATGCGCACCTCGAACTTCTTGGGCACATAGGCCTGGAGGATGGCCGGACAGAACTGGAGCTGGTCGAGCTCGGCGATGTCCTTCTCGCTCAGGATGTTGGTGTAGATCATCCGCGGAGGTGTCGCGGCATCACCGTGCTTCTCGAACAACACCGGCAGGCCGATGGCCTTGTAGGCGACCTTGGCATGCCGCGCGCAGAAGGCCTTGGCGTCCTCGGGAGAATTGGTGACCAGCGTGGGCGGCACCTGGAGGCCGAACCGTGGCGCGAGCGCGAGCTGGCGAGGCTTGTCATTCGCGGCATGGTTGCGGTCGTTCACGTTGACCATGAACGCGCGCTCCTGCAGGACGCGATAGGCGCTGTGCATCACCGTCTGGCACTGATGATGGATGAACTTCGACTCCGGCGCGGAGATGCCCTCGGGCAGATCATACTCCCCGTACTTCCACAACCACGCCGAGCGCACGCTGGACAAGTCAATCCGCTTGCCCGAGCCATTCACGAAGAACGCGGTCGTTCGATCCGAGCCCAGCGCGACCCGTGCCTTCCGGGGATAGTCGTTCGTGTTGAAGCGGGCCCAGGGCTGCCCCATCTTGCTGAGTCGCCGGATGACCCGGTCGGCCGTGGGCTCCCAGGCATTCGTGGTGATGAGAATCATAGGGTGGGGTTCAACTGCTGATCTGTGCGTTCACCGGGCTCGGTCCACCCGGCGCATACCGTGGGGCCCCACGTCTCGCGACGGGCCGGCCACTGGGGGTGAACCGCCTGGCGGCTAGGGAACGAAGTCGGCGTCGAGGTACAACTTGCCGTTGATGTAATCCGCCGTGCTGGTGCCCCCGATCGGTGGTTCGATCTCATCGGCGGAGGAGGCGCTGTGTTGCAGGACGAAGCCGTCGACTTCTGGCGCGTACTCCGCCGCCACCTGGCTTGCCTTCATGCACTCCTCGAAGCGTTTGAAGAACAGGGCTGGGACCGCGGCGCTCGTGGTGCTGGCATCAGTTCGCATGGCCGCTCCTTGGAGGAGAATCATGTCAAGAGTCGACCAGCCCACGTGCTCGCCGGAACGGCGCGAACACGATCGGCTGGTCTCCTCGTCAGGCGATTCGTCGGTGACTAGAAGTCCGCGTCGGCGTCGGCATCCCACTTGCCGCCACTGCCGTAGGTGCCGCTGGCGCTGCCGCTGCCGCCGTCGCCCGGCTGCTCGACCTCATCCTGGATCGCGGTGAGACGGAAGACGAGGCCGTCGACTTCCGGAGAGTACTCGTAGGAGCCGATGTTCTGGCGCATGGGCTCCTCGAAGCGCTTGAAGAAGAGGGCAGGGGACACGGCGGGGGTGGTGCTGATCTCAGTCTGCATGAATCCTCCGGGGGACTTCACTCAGCTGCTCTGTTCATAAGGCGACATTATGGTACGCCAATAAAAAGAATGGAGCAAGCCTGTTTGTGCATTTTCTCCGTACTCCTGGAATCGCGGGGAAGAGCGGAGAGCGACGGATGAGCGGGCGCCCTTCCCGCTCAGGTCGGTTCATGCAACGCCACGACCCCGGTCCTTCGGCGCGACCGTCTGGGTGAGCGAGCAGGACATGGCGGTGGGTCAATACACATAGGGGGCGCGTTTGGCCCAGTCCGTCTTCCCATAGCGCTGGTGCAGGAGGCGGAAGGCGGCCTTGGCCTCCTTCGTGTTCTGCCCCTCGCAACCCCGCTTGCTCGCGCGGACCACGCGGTAGAGCGCCACGGGCGAGCGTGGATCCTCCGGATGCGCCCGGGCCCACTCCACGGCCACCCGGCCGAACCAGCTCACCGAGTGGCCGGCCTCCACCAGTTGCTTCCACTCGGCGAGCGCTGCCTGGCGCTCCTCCTCGGGGACGAAGGCGAGCGGGGAGGACGCCTCCTTCGGCATCACCGGCGCGCACCACCAGTTGCGCTCGTAGGACACGTCCTCCGTCAGGTTGAGTTTCGGGTCCGTCGACCAGTCGCGATCATCGCCCGGCTCGAGGAAGGGCGACAGCACGGGCAGGCCCATCACGAGCACCTGGGCGTCGAAGCGCCGGTCCTCGGGCGTGGGCCGGCCCACGATGCGCAGCAACTCCTCCCGGGCGGTGGGCTCCGTCTCCGCCAGGGCCCGGGCGGACGCCTGCAATGTCTCGTCGTCGCCCACCACCGTGGCCTTGATGAATGCCGCCCACCCCACCTGCCGCCGCAGGCCCGGGGGCAGCGCGTCGCCTCGTGCCAGCTCCAGCATTCGCCGCGCGGTGAGCACCGGGCCCAGCACGGAGTGGGCGTCGGTGTCGAAGTAGATCGGCCGCTTGTCGGGAGGCTCGGGGGTGGCGTCGCTGTATCCGATGTCATAGCCACTCAGGCCCGCCGTCCGCCGGGCCACGTTGCGGAAGGCCTCGTCCCAGCTCGTCGCGAGCATCAGCCGCTCCCGCCGCAGGAGGTTGTCCACGGTCACCTGGTCCGCCGTCATCTCCGGCGTCACCTGGGCGAGCCGCTGGCGTGCCTCGTCCGCGCGGCCCAGCTCCCGCAGCAGGTGTCCGGAGTAGTAGGCCACCGTCACGCCCGCGGGCGAACTGGCGGGCACCTTGCCCGCGTCCTCCAGGAGTTCCACCAGTCCGGGGGCGCCGGGCCGGGCCTTCATCAACGCGGTGACGAGCCAGGGCAGGCGCGACGTCTTCCTCCACCGCGCGAGCGCGGCCTCGTAGTCGTTCTTGTCCGGGCCCTTCTCCGCAGGGGCGTACCCGTATTCCTCCCAGGTCGTCCGCAGCCACGCCTCCAGGTCGGCGGCGTCACCCTTGAGCCCCGGGCAGGTCTTCTCGCGCGAGAAGAGAAACGTGAAGTCGATCAACTCCGCCTCGAGCGCCGTGCCCGTGCCCTTCTCCAGGACGCGCGAGTACAGCTCGCACCGCCGCTGCTCGGGAGCGAGCCGGAAGCGGATGAAGCCGAGCAGCCGGCGCGCGGGCGCGTGGGTCCCGCGCAGCTTGGGATGGGCCAGCACCGTGCCGAGCAGCTTCTCCGCCTCGAGGAGCGGCGCCTGGACGGAGGGCTCGAGCGCGGGCTGGGGGCTGTCTCCACTGTCCTTCCTCGCGAGCATGGCCTGGCGCACGAGGGCGCGGGCGGCGAGGTAGAGGCCCATGTCCCGGTGGGGAGAGTCCGGCGAGGCGGCGATGGCCTGGAAGGACAGGGAGGCGGTGGGAAAGTCCCCGCAGTAGAACAGGCGCGCGGCTTCCTGGTACGCGCGCTCGGCGGCCCGGCGGGAGCGCTCCGCTGGAGTCAGTCCCTCGTCCAGTGCTTCCTCCCTGGCTGGCAGGGAGGCGCAGGCGCCGAAGACGACGTCCTGGACGCGGAGCCACTCGCCCAGCAGCGCCGGGCGCTTCTTCCACAGCCGCGCGAGGGTCCGGGCCGTCCCCGCGGCGTGCCGCAAGGCATCCTCGTTGATGCGCACGTACGAGGCGTAGTTCCGCTCTTCCTCCACCTGGACATCCGGTGTCGAGGGCACCTGCTGGGGAAGCTCCGCGCGGGCCTGTCGCCACGCCCGCAGCGCCGGGCTCTCGGGGTTCTCGGCCTCTCTCCAGGCCTCCCTGTCACCCTGTTCGCGGGACCAGCCCTCCAGCAGGGCCTGTTGCTCTCGTGGGGTGGTGGGCACGCCGATCATCGTCCGGTACGCGTAGACCAGGTACATGGCGCGGTACGTCGGCTGGAGGATGCCGAGGCGTCCCTCCGCATAGGTGGAGAAGGGCCGGTCGGGGTGGGTGGAGTGGACGAAGAGGGGATCGGTGTACCAGGGGCCACAGGCGTCCGCGCGACCGGGCGTGATGAACAGCGCGACCCCGAGCAGGAGGGGAAGGAAGGTCTTCATGGGTGGAGTTTCGAGTGGGCCTCCGTGAACGCGGCGGCGGTCCACGGTCGCGGGTTGAAGAGGTAGACGGTGGAGGCGCTCGCGGGAGGCGCCCGCCACTCGTCGAGCGCCAGCCCCACGCTGTGCGCGCAGGGAGGCGCGAAGCCGCGCCGTGCCCGCGCGTAATGCCGGACGTCGTCGGGGCCCATGCGGAAGAGTTGGGGCACCACCTCGTCCACGGGCGCGCGGGCGAGCCAGCTTCCGGGGCCGCACCAGGAGGCGAGGGCGGTGATGGACAACGGCAGTCCCGGGGGGAGCCGGCCGCGCAACTCCCCGAGCAGGGTGAGGTAGGCCTCGGTCTCGGACTCGCGCGCGTCGAAGTCGAGCTGCAGCGCCGCCGCCCTCGCCGTCTGGGCGATGGTGATGAGCCGCTCGATGAGCCGCTGACGGAGCTCCGGTGCCACGTGGGCGAGTGAGCCGCCCTGGCGCATCTCGATGCGCACCGTGGCCCGGGGGCGCAGGCCCGGGGGCAGGTAGAGCGGCTGGCGGCGAGGGCGGACGGAGAACCCTTCTTCCGTGAGATCCACCGTCGCCGCGAGGAAGGAGACCTCGGCCTGTGGGGGGTTGAGGAAGCGGAGGTCCTCCGGACGCTCCCAGGCCCAGAGGATGACGCGGGGGCCTTCAGCGGAGGCCACCGGAGTGGCGAGCGCGCCGAGCAGACTCACGAGCACCGGCCATTGTCCCCACCGTGGCTGCCTGCCCTCGTGCCGTGTCCGCCGTGTCATGCCCGCCCTGCCATCCGTGTCCCCGCGACCACGGTCTCGGGGAGGGGAGGGGGTTCTCGCCGTGGCGGCACCACGGATAGCAAGTTCCAGACCGGGCGACGTCCGAGTTACCGCTCCCAGAGCGTGGCGAGCTTCAACGGGAGCACCGTGAAGGGCTCGGCGTGCACGGTGGCGCCTCCGCTCCAGAGTCCTCGTGGGCTCCAGCGCCGATGCTCCAGCCGGTAGACCTCCAGGGAACATTGGAGGGGATCCAGCAGCCACAGATGGCTCACGCCCTCGCGGCCATAGGCCTTCATCTTCTTCTCCCGGTCCAGCACCGCCGTGGAGGGCGAGAGCACCTCGCAGACCCAGTCGGGGGCCAGGGTGAAGGCCGCCGTGTGGGGCATCTCCGGCATGCGCTCCCGGCGCCAACCCGCGAGGTCCGGCACCAGGGCATCGTTCCCCAGGTGCAGTTCGGGCTTGAGGATGATGACCCAGCCTCCGGGGCCTTCCTCGCCCAGGTCGAAGGGCCTTCCCAACAGCATCCCGAGCCGGGTGGCCGCTCTTGCTTGGAGCGGGGCTGAGCGGGGGCTCTCGTACAACTCTCCGTCGACGATCTCCCCCACACGGTTGGGAGGGACGGCCTCCAGGTCCGCGAAGGTGGCCCCGCGCTTCGACCCGCTCATGGCGGCCACCCATGGCCGTTGCTTGAGTCATGACCCATGAAGTCATCATAAGGATGACCTCATGGGTGAGCAATCCGAACCCAACACTCCAAGTCACCCGCTGGAGGCCCGTGAACGTGGCCCGTTACCCCGGCTCCTCCCACAGCGTGCCGAGCCACGCCTGGTAGGCGGCCTTCTGCGCGTCCGTGGGCTTGTCCATGCGCGCGAGCCACACGGCATCCGCGGGCTTCTGGCCGAGCACCACGGGCACCTCCACCAGCTTGTCCCGGCGGAACACCGTGACGCGCACCGTGTCCCCGGGGGACTTGTCCTCGCAGCGCGTGAGCAGCGCGCCCGTGTCCACGCGCCAGCCGTCGAGCGCCACCAGCTCGTCGTCCACGTACAGCCCCGCCTCCTGCGCGGGCGAGCCCTCCAGCACCGCGGAGAAGGTGGCGCCTCCCTTGGGCACCACTCCCAGCCACCCCTTGGGCCGGCCCTCTCCCTTGGTGCGCGGCGGTGGGGTGCCGCCCCGGTCGTTGGTGGACTCGCGCGGGCGCAGCCTCACCTCCAGGCCCACGTGGGCGAAGGGCGACAAGTCCAGCTCCTCGGTGCTGCGCAGCGCCCGGTCGAAGAAGGCCGACAGCTCCTGCCCCGCCACCTCCGCGGCCGCCGCCTCCACGCCGTCCTCCGGCACGCCGGAGCCGTCTCCGTAGCGCTTCCACAACAGCCGCATCAGATCATCCAGGCCCCGCGCGTTGCCCGTGAGGCGGCGCAGCTCCAGATCCAACAACACCGCCACCACCTCGCCCTTGAGGTAGTAGGAGATGGCGCTGTTGGGGGAGTGCTCGTCCGGGCGGTAGTGCTTCACCCAGCACACGAGCGAGGACTCGGCCAGGGTCTGCACCTTGCGGCCCGGCGTGGACTGGAGCGCCGAGAGCGTCTCGCCCAGGCGCGTGAGGTAGCGGCTCGCGCTCATCAGCCCCGCGCGCAGCACGAAGAGGTTGTCGTAGTACGAGGTGACGCCCTCGAAGGCCCACAAGAGCGAGGTGTAGTTCTCCTGCGAGTAGTCGAAGGGCACGAGCGCCCGGGGCTTCACCCGCTTGACGTTCCACAGGTGGAAGTACTCGTGCGCCGCGAGCGTGAGGAAGTCCTCCCACCCCCGCGCGCTCTGCAGGCCCACGCGCGGAAAGAGCAGCGCCGTGGACGCGCCGTGCTCCAGGCCCCCCCGCCCCTTGTCGGTGAGGTAGACGAGGAACAGGTAGCGCCGGTGGGGCAGCCCGCCGTACAGCCGCGCCTGGGCCTCGCACACGCGCTGGAGATCCGAGCACATGCGCGAGGCATCCGGCACCACGTCCCCCCACACCACCACCTCGTGCGGCACGCCCGCGGCGGTGAAGGTGAGCGGCGTGTGGGGCCCCACCTCGAAGGGGCTGTCCACCAGCTCGTCGTAGTCGCTCGCGACGAAGACGTCGCCCCGGCGCTCCAGCGCGGTGAAGGCCCGCCAGCCCTCGGGGGCCTCCACGGTGACGTGGTGCTCCAGGCCGCGCGTGGCCTCGGTGTAGAGGAAGAGCGAGGCCCCGTTGAAGTAGCCGTGGCTGCCGTCCAGGTGGCTGGTGCGCACCGTCAGCTCGTGGGCGTAGACGCGGTAGCGCAGCGTCACCGCCCGGCCCCCCGACTCCACGCGCCAGGTGCGCTTGTCCATGCGCCGCACCGCGAGCGGCTCGCCCCCGGGGCCCGTGGCGCTCACGTCCTGGAGCTGGCGCGAGAACTCCCGCACCAGGTAGCTGCCGGGCGTCCACACCGGCAGTACCGCGGCGAGCGACTCCGGCGCCGCGGGGAAGGTGGCCTCCACCTCGAAGAGGTGCGAGTGCGGGCGGAGCATCGAGACGCGATAGTGGACCGCTTCCGGCATTCCGTTCTCTCCAGGGACTGCGCCCGGAAGAGGTTACTTCGCGCGCACGAGGATGGCCCCGAAGAATCCATCCGTGCCGTGCAGGTGCGGGGCGAGCCGCAGGTAGGGGCCCCTGCTCACCTTGGCCCCCAGCTCCGCTCCCAGTTCCTCGGCCACCGGACGCACCGTGTAGTCCGGGTGCCGTGAGAGGAAGTCCTCCACCACGGCCTCGTTCTCCTCGGGCAGCACGCTGCACGTGCCGTAGATGAGCCGTCCGCCGGGCTTCACCAGCTGGGAGAAGCGCTCGAGCAGCCGCTTCTGCCGCGCCACGTGCTCGGCCAGCATCTCGGGGGTGAGGCGGTAGCGCGCGTCCGGCTTGCGGCGCAGGGTGCCCGTGCCGCTGCACGGCGCGTCCACCAGCACCCGGTCCGCCTTGCCCATCAGGGGCGCGAGCGCCGTGTCCACCTCGGGGCCGTCCACGGGGATGAGCTGGGTGCGCACGTTGTGCACGCCCGCCCGGCGCGTGCGCTTGCGCAGGTCCTCCATGCGCCCCTCCTCGACGTCCAACGCGTACAGGTCGCCCCGGTTCTTCATCTGCACGGCGAGCTGCAGCGTCTTGCCGCCCGCGCCCGCGCACGCGTCCACCACCTTGGTGGGCGGCGCGTCCACGAGCATGCCCAGCAACTGGCTGCCCTCGTCCTGCAGCTCGAAGGCCCCATCGCGGAACGTCTCGAGCGAGAAGGCATTGGTGCGCGTGTCGAGGATGAGCCCGAGCGGTGACAGCGGGGTGGGCTGGGTGCTCACGCCCTCCTTGCCGAGCAGCTCGCGCACCCGCTCGCGGTCCCCCTTCAGGCCGTTGACGCGAGCGGTGAGCGGCGCGCGCTCGTTCATCGCCTCGGCGGCGCGCTCGGCGTCCGGGCCGAACGCCTCGCGGAAGCGCGCCGCGAGGAAGTCCGGCAGCGAGGCGGCGATGGGGAAGCGCTTGTCGGGGGGCAGTGCCTCCAGGGTCCGGGCGGCCTTCGCGAGTCCGGACAGCGCGCCCGCGCCCAGGCCGGACTGCACCGCCGAGCGCTCCACCTCTTCGAGGGACTCGCCATGCAGCACGCGCGAGGCGGCCAGGCGCAGCACGTCCTGCCGCGTGCGGTCCAGGCGGGCGAAGCCCGGGTAGGCCTGCTCGAGGAGGAAGTCCACGGTGCGCTGGCGGCGAAGCAGGGCGTACACCCGCTCGGCCACGGCGCGGCGCTCGTTGGAGTAGAGGTTCTTCTTGTGGCGCAGGGTGTAGTCCAGGGCCCGGTCCGCCATGCGGCCCTCGTGGCGGGTGAAGCCATAGGCTTCCAGGCACGCCTGGAGGACGAGATCCTCGCGCACGGGGCGGATCCCGCGAACGCCCTCGGAGGTGGCGGACGGCTCACGGCGGGACTGGGAGGCCCGGGGGGACGGGCGGGGGTTCTTCTTCATGAAAGGCTCCGGAGGCCCGGGGTGGGCGGGCCCGCGCTGTCGGCACGCAGGCGCATCGCATCCCGGGCGCTCGATGACAAGGGCGGAGACAGGGGCGGAGGCTTTCCGGGGGGCTTCCCGGGCGCCGAGGGGGGCCGCCCCGCCTTCCCGGTCAGCGCCGCCGGCGGCGGTGCAGGGCGCTGGCGAGCACCCACATCCCGGCGGGCAGCAGCGTCATCGCCGGGGTGGCCGAGCAGCCCGGGACGGTGTCGGCCGGGTCGTTCGGGTCTCCCAGGTCCGGCACCACCCCCGGGGGGGACTGGGTGCTTCCCCCGATGGGCGGCTGGCCCGGCGAGGGCGTCGTGCCCGGGGTGGACGGTGTGCCCGGGGTGGGCTGGGGTCCCGGGGCGGGCGGCGTGGGCTCGGGCGGGAGGTCCTTGGTGAGGGTGAAGCTGTCCATCACCTTGCCCGAGGGGGTGAGCATCTGGGCGGTGAGTGTCCCGCCCTCGACCCGCACGTCCAGGTAGCCGTGGTCCGAGTTGTTGCGCAGCACGGACCAGGACGGCTTGCTCGCGATGCTGAGCTCACGCAGCTTCGCGCCGCCGCTGCCCACCACCAGGTAGACGGGGTCCGTGGCGCCCGAGGGGGCCACCTCGTTGCCGCGCATGGGGTGGGTGCGCTCGTAGTTGTGATCATGCCCGGTGAGCACCAGGTCCACCCCGTACTTCTCGAAGAGGGGGGAGAACTCCCGGCGCATCTTCAACTGCGAGCCGTGATCCCCGCTGCTCCAGGGCGGGTGGTGGAAGAAGACGATCTTCCAGGGGGCGGTGCTGGCGGCCAGATCCTCCTCCACCCACTGCTGCTGCGCCTCGAAGGTGCAGCGGTCGGCCGAGGACAGGCCGATGGCGCAGTTGGAGTCGATCGCCACGAAGTGCACGAAGCCCCAGTCGAAGGAGTAGTAGTACTCGCCGCCGCGCTGACTGGTGGGCAGGTAGAGGTTGTCGAAGTAGGGCTGGCCCTGGTTGGTCTCGTACTCGTGGTTGCCCGGGACGGCGAAGAAGGGCACCTGCGCGAGCAGGGGGGCCATGGGCTCGAAGAGGTTGTGCTGGAACTCGGCCTCGGTGCCCATCTCGTAGGCGTTGTCCCCGAGCGCCAGGAAGAGCTGCGGCTTGCGGCCGAGCATGGCCCGGGACACGTCGCGCTGATCCTGGTTGTTCGAGCCGAAGTCACCCACGGTGGTGAAGTGCACGCTGCGGGTGCCGGGCACGGGCGCGGTGGAGAACGTCACCGGGCTGGTGCGCGAGCCGCAGGCGTCCACGACATAGGTGTACTCGGTGCCGGGCTCCAGGCCGCTCAGCTCCAAGGCCTGCCGCGTCTGGGCGGTGGGCGCGGTGACGGTCTGGTCCGTGCTCCCGTGCGTGCCATAGCGCACCGTGGGGGCACACGCCGTGTCCAGCCGGAAGGCCACCGTGGCGGTGTCCGGTCCCACCCGCTGCAGGTAGGGCTCGCGCGTCAGTTTCGCGGCGCTCGCACCGCTCGCGGTGAGGGTGAGTGCCACGGTCATCGCGCCGAGCGCGAGGGAGTACAGTCGGTGCATGAGGCCTCCTGTCCGGGCCATCCGGACTCGGAGGTGAACCGTTCACCGTCACACATCCATCCAGGAGCAAGCCCCTCACCCCCCCAGCGCCCGCCCGCTGGGGGGCCCACTGGGGAGCGCTCGGTGGGACGCCCGCCCTGCTTCCCTGTTGGTGGCTCAGCTCACGCTCTCGGCGCTGTAGCGGGCGATGCGGCCCGAGCGCAGCGCCTCCTGGTAGATGAGGAGGAAGAAGACACAGGCGAGCAGAAGGCAGAGCAGCGCGAGCCCCACGCCGACCAGCAGCGCCGTGCCGGAGAAGGGGCCGCCGGTGGCGATCGCCCGCATGCCCTCGAAGACGTAGGAGGGCGGGAAGAGCAGCGAGAGGAACTGCATCCACTCCGGCAGCGTGGCGCGGGGGTAGAAGACGCACGCGAAGGGCGACACCATGGCGGGGATGGGCCAGATGAGCCACTCGGCGGCGGGCCCGAGCCGCAGCACCACGGCGCTGCCGAAGACGCCCAGCGCGATGCCGTACAGGAAGAGCACGAGCAGGAAGGGCAGCAGCAGCACGCCGTAGGTGAACAGCGACAGGCCGAACGCCGCGCCCGCCACGGCCACCATGACGACCAGGCCGATGCTGCTCGTCGCGATGCTCGAGAGCACGAGGCCACTGATGTACTCGGACGTCGACAGCGGGGTGGCGAAGAGGTTGAGGAAGTTGCGCGACCAGACGTCCTCGAAGAACGCCATCGTCACGCCCTGCATGGCGCGGGTGAGGAAGTTCCAGAGCAGCACCGTGCCCAGCAGCGAGGCGACGAAGTCCAGGCCGGAGGCGGTGACGGTGTTGAGGTAGCGCGTGATGAAGCCCCACAGGACGACGTCGATGGCCACCCAGATGAAGAGCGGGAGGATGCGCGCGGGGCTGCCCCTCAAGAGGTAGAACTGGCGCAGCACGATGGCGGTGACACGGGAGGGATTCATGACGGCTCCCCTCGCGCCACGGTGATGAACAGCTCCTCGAGCGTGGCCTTTCCATACTGGGCGGGCAGGGCCCGGGGGTCTCCCTGGAGGACGATCCTCCCGCGCGAGACGATGAGCACCCGGTCGCACACCTCCTCGACCTCGTACATGTTGTGGGACGTCCACAGCACGCCGCCCTGGCCCTGGGTGGCGAAGTCCCGGATGCGGGCGCGGATGTCTCGCGCCGTCATGGGATCCAACGACGCGGTCGGCTCGTCGAGCAGCAGCAGGGCGGGGCGGTTGATGAGGGCCTTGGCCAGCGTCACCCGCGTCTGCTCTCCCGAGGAGAGCACCCCGCAGCGCACGTCACGGAAGCGCGTGAGCTCCAAATGGGTGAGGAGCTGCTCGATACGCTCGGACAGATGCTTCACGCCATAGAGCAGGCCGAAGGTGCGCAGGTTCTGCTGGACGGTGAGGTTGCCGGGCAGGGGCGCGTAGATGGCGGCGAAGTTCGTGTGCGCGAGCGCCCGGGTGCGGTGCCGCGCGAGATCCACTCCTTCTATGTGGATGGAGCCCGAGCTCGGCTCGAGCAGTCCGAGCACCATGTTGATGGTGGTCGTCTTGCCCGCGCCGTTGCTGCCGAGCAGCCCGACGATCTCATGGCGGTCCACGTCGAAGGAGAGCCCATCGACGGCGACGGTGGCTCCGTATTGCTTGCGCAGCTCCACGACGGACAGGACCTTCGCGGGGGGAGCGGACTGCGGAGGAGGGGACGTCTTCACGCGGTCTGCTCTACGCCCGAACGTGCCCCGGGGATAGCGGGGATGTTCAACGCACGACCCTCCCCTTCCCGAGATAGGGGAAGGGGAGGGCCGGAACGACTCAGTTCACCCGGCGGCGGCGCGCCAGGGCGAGCAGCCCCAGGCCGAGCAGGCCCAGGGGGGCCTCGGCGCCGGTGGAGCAGCCACACTTCGGCGGCTCGGGCTGAGGCTGGGGCTCGGGGTCCGGGTTGGGCTGGGGCTCGGGGTTGGTCACCGGCTTGGGAGTGACGGTGACGGAGACGAAGGCGGGCTCACTGTCGAGCGAGCCATCCTTGACCACGAGGCTGAAGCGCAGCGTGGTCTGGGCGTCCACGTCCGGAGCGATGAAGGACGGGGTGGCGGTGTCCGCGCCGGTGAGCGTCACGGGCGAGCCCTCCACCTGGGTCCAGGTGTAGCTCAGCGTGTCGCCGTCGGGGTCCGCGCTGGCGGTGCCATTGAGTTTCGCCTGGGCACCCTCCTCGACGGTGAGTGCGTCACCGGCGTGGGCGGTGGGGGCGCGGTTGACGTTCTTCACCGTGACGTCCACGGAGGCGCGGGTCGTCGTCTGGCCGTCGCTCACCAGCAACAGGAAGGTGAGCGTCTCGTCGAGGGTGACTTCGGGCGCGGTGAAGGTGGCCTGGGGCGTGAGGGCGTTGGACAGGGCCACCGGCGTGCCGGACTGCTGCACCCAGTAGTAGGTGAGCTTGTCACCGTCCTCGTCGCTCGCCGAGCCCATGAGCGTGTAGCTGGAGCGCTCGTCCACGATGCCGGCCAGGCCCGCGTTGACGGTGGGCGCGCGGTTCACGTTCGTCACCGTCACCGTCACCGTGTCGGTGACCGTGCTGCTCTTGTTGGTGACGGACAGCCGGAGCACCAGGTTGGTGCTGGCGGTCACCTCGGGGGCGACGAAGGACGGCGTGAGCGTGTTCGCGCCGGTGAGCGTCACCGTGGGGCCGGACACCTGCGTCCACGTGTAGGTGAGCGAGCCGCCGTTGGGGTCCTTCGCGCTGCCCTGGAGCGTCAGCTTCGCGCGCTCCCCCACCTGCAGGTCCGGGCCGGCCGAGATGACGGGAGCCTGGGGGCTCACGCACACATTGTCATCCTCGAGCACCTTGGTGAAGGGGGTGTTGGTGATGCCGCTGAACTCCAGATCGTCCACCAGCCAGCCGTCCGCCCCGGTGTTGATGTCCGAGCCGACGCGGAAGCGCAGCCGCACCGTCTTGCCCGCGTACGCCGTGCCGAGATCCAGCGTGGCGGGGATGAGGGCGGGGAAGCCCGGGCTCTTGCCGGAGATGGCTTTACGGCCATCGAGCGGATTGAGGTTGTCCTCCGCGCTCTCGAGCGTCGCGGTGTACAGGGACTGGCCGACGTCCACCCACGTCTGTCCATCATCCTCGCTCAGTTCGATGACGGCGCCGTCGTAGTAGATGTCCTTGGGGTTGGTGCTGGAGGCAGGGGTCCACTCGAAGCTCCAGGCCTGCTTGAACTTGAGGACGAAGGGCTCGGTGGCGCTCACCAGGAGAGGCGGGGTGGTGAGGCGCATGTCGCTCGGCCCGTCCTCGTTCACCGCGTAGAAGAGGTTGTTGGTGACCGTGGGGTACTGGAAGACTTCCCAGTCCACGTTGTCCAGGCGGTCATCATGCGTGAAGGTCCAGGGCGGGTTGCTGGACTGCACGTCCTCGAGCCGCTGGGACTCGGGCTCCTCGTCGTAGTTGGCCATCACGGTCAGGGTGCCCGTGCGGTCGCCCGGCCGCTTGAGCTGTCCCTGGTGCGTGGTGACGACGAAGTTCAGCCACTGGCGCATCGTCGCGCCCTGGAGCGACACCGGGACGGTCACCTCCGCCTCCTGCTGCACGTCCAAGGCCGGCACCTGGACCTGGCCGCCGTTGCCCAGCGTCACGCCGAAGGTGGGCGAGGTGACGGTGGCGGTCGTTCCCTCGGTCCGGGTGGGACCCAGGTTGCGCACCTTGATGCGCAGCTGGCCCATCTCGCCGTTGTCGAGGATGGCGTCCCCGTCGCACGCCTGGGTGGGGGCATCCACGGAGATGGAGACGACCGCGACGTCCGCGGTCGTGTCGTAGCTCTCCACGACGCCCACGTGGGTGGTGGACAGGCGGTCCGGCGCCTTGGCTCCCACGCCCGCGCCACGCCGGGCGAAGGCGCTCCAGAAGCGCTGTCCATCCGCGGGATCCAAGGCGTAGGCCGCCGCGATGAGCGCGTCACGCGCCTCGAGGAAGGTGGGCATCGCGGGCGTGAGCTTGTAGCCGTTGACCAGGTACTGCTTCATGCGCTGTTGGGCCTCCTGGAAGGGATGGGCGCGCAGCAGCGCCACGTAGCAGTCCCACAGCAGGGTGGCCCAGATCTCACCCGAGTTGTGGTACTCCGCGTTGGTGGAGAAGGGCGAGATGGGCGCCGAGGTGGGCAGGGTCTCCGCGTTGGAGATGTGCTTGAAGGTGAGCGCGTTCTTGCTCATGTCCGCCGAGTAGGTCACGCGCCGGATGCCGAAGAAGGTGCTGTCGTCGGACATGCCGCCGCGCGTGGCGTACTCGGCCGCGGCATAGGCTCCGTTCCAGTTGGCGTTGGAGGGGACGTTGATGTCCTCCGGGCGCGTCATCATCAGCAGGGCGGTGAAGTCCGCCCAGCCCTCGCCCATGGACCTGCCCTGGTTGTTGGTCAGGCCGGACCCGTTCCAGATGAGGCGGTTGCTGATGTAGTGGCCCCACTCGTGCGCCACGATGCCGTTGTCGATCGTTCCGTCCGGATCGAGGAACCGTACGCTGTAGAGCCGCGCGGTGAGCCCGGGGAGCGCGGCCTTGATCTCCTGGCCCGTGGTGCGCGTGACGATCTGGGTGGGAATGGTGATGCTCGCGTCCTTGCTGCCGGACGACTGGACGACGTCCACGGTGTTCACCCAGAGGACGCCGATGGCGCCGGCGTTCTGCGCGTTCTTGATCTGCTGGGGGATGGTGCAGGAGGTGCTGGTGCTGCGGTCGACGAGGGCGATCTTCCCGGCCACCTCGGCGGCGTTGGTCAGGGGAGCGCAGGCCTTGGTGTCGGACGGAGTGCCGCTGGCCGTGAGCACGACCTCCGCGCTCAGGTTGTACTCCAGCGGGCCGGCGGCGACGGTGCCCACCGGGTACTTGCGCGTGGTGCCGCCGGAGACGCTCGTCTCCAGGTGCGTGTCGAGGTTGTCGAAGATGTACATCTGCATGCGCGGGGACGCACCGTCCGCCGGCGTCGACATGTTCGCGTTGTTGCGCCCGCTGTAGTCCTGCGCCTGGGCTTGGATGGCGTCACCGCCCAGGCCACCGCGGCCGAAGTTGTCCTTCTGCGCGTTGCCCGAGGCCTCGTCGAAGCCCACGTCGTAGAACCAGTCGTGCAGCCAGTTGTTCACGTAGAACAGCTGCGTGGTGGCCGCCTGGATCTGCTCCGGGTTGGCATAGGGCTGGATGCTCAGGTCCATGGTCCGGTCGAACACGCCCGGAGCCGTCACCGTGGCACGCAGGTCACCCTGGCTGAAGCCGTCCGGCGCGACGAGGTCCGCGTAGGCGTCCACGTTGTTGCCCTGGGTCTGCGTGGCGCCGTCCGCCAGCCAGGGATCGTTCTTGCTGAAGGGCGCGTTCTGGAGGGTGACGAGCGAGGGGGCCACGAACGCCGGCGGGGCGAAGGTGAAAGGCTTGCCCGTGGGGTGGGGCGTGGCGACGCCGCCCGCGGGCCCATCCAGCGGGAGATAGGGCGGCGTGGTCTCCGCCCAGACGCGGTAGGTGAAGTCCGCGTGCGCGGTGAGGTTGTTGCGCATGAGCAGCCGACCATCGGCGGCGGACACCACGTAGGCGTAGTAGTCCGACTCGGAGCTCTCCGCCGGGGCCGTGTTGAGCTCCAGGTAGTAGGCGGGCACGAGCCCCTTGGCCATGGGGAAGAAGACGCGCCTGGCGCGCGCGGGGATGACGAGGCCCTCGGCCAGGGGACGCGCGTAGGGGGCGAGCTGGTAGTGGGTGTAGGCGTCGTTGTCGTCCGCGCGGACGCTCGCCCGCGTGAGCAGGCTGCCATCCAGGGAGGCGCCGGTCAGATCCTGGTAGGCCAGGGCGATGGCCTGGGGGGCCGTCAACTGGTGGCGCAGGCTCGAGACCCGGGCGGCGGACGTGGTCGCGGACGCGTACGGGGACAGGTTGCCGCTGAGGGCGACGACCTCGTTGTTCGCGTCGAGGATGACCTTGAGCCCCTGGCGGAACACCTCCACGCCGTCCACCTTCTGGGCGAAGGTGACGACCGACACGCCGCGCGCGTCACGGCTGACGGAGGCCACGCTCGCACCGGCCTCGGTGAGCGACTTGTGGCCGTACAGCGACAGGTACTCCGCGAGCTGCTCGCCAGCGGCCTGATCGGGCTTCATGCCCGCCAGTGGCGTGCGCAGCGACCGGGCCTCGGACTTCCTTCCATTCGCCCAGACGAAGGTGGGCAGGTCGCGCTGCTCGTCCCGGTGGGTAACACGTGCGCCCAGCGTCTTTCCCAGCCGCGGGCTCGTGCCCGGTGAGGGCGCGGCTCGCAGCGAGGAGGGGGGGGCGTCTTGCAGCACTTCGTAGTTCGGCAGGTCCCGCGCCGTGGCGCCCGTGCTCGCGAGCGCCAGTGCCAGACTCGACCACTTGAAAACCAACCTTGTCACTTCGGGGGCTCCTTCCCATAGGCGACGCACCGTGGCCACCGTTCCACCACGTCCCCGGGAGGCACCCGCTCCAGACCTCGAAGCGACGACGGTTCTCCTCCCAGCGGTAAAGTGTCGACAGGTTGAAGCTTAGAGCCAATCCCCTTGCATCGTCTAATGCATGGGGTCGGGTCGCTTACACCGAGCAATTCCTGTCAAAAGAGAAGAGACGGAAGGGACCGGGAAGCGAGCAGTTCGGAGCTGCTCAGTTCACCCGGCGGCGGCGCGCCAGGGCGAGCAGTGCCAGGCCCATCATCCCCAGGGGGGCCTCGGCGCCGCTGGAGCAGCCACAGCGCGGCGGCTCCGGGTTTGGGGTGGGCGCGCGGTTCACGTCCGTCACGGTCACGGTGACCGTGTCAATGGCCGTGGCGCCGCCGTTGGAGATGGACAGCTGGAAGAGCAGGGCGGTGTTGGCGCTCACCTCGGGGGCGACGAAGGAGGGCGTGAGCGTGTCGGCCTCCGAGAGCGTCACCTCCGGGCCGGACAGCTGCGTCCACGCATGGGTGAGAGGGCTGTCGTCCGCGTCCGTGGCGCGGCCGTGGAGCGTCAGGCGCGTGCGCTCCTCCACTGTCACGTCTTCTCCTGCCGTGATGACGAGAGGCGGCACGCACACGTGATCCTCCTCCTTGATGGCGGTGAAGGGCGTGTTGCCGAGGCCACTGAACTCCAGGTCATCCAGCAGCCAGCCATTGGCCCCGGTGTTCTGGTTCGAGCCGACGCGCAAGCGCAGCCGCACCGTCTTGCCCGCGTAGGCCGTCCCGAGGTCCAGTCTCGAGGTGATGAAGGCGGGGAAGTTCGTGCTCTGGCCCACGAAGGCCCCGCGGCCCTCGAGCGGGTTGAGGTTGCCCTCGTAGCTGGCGAGTGTGCCGTTGTAGAGGGACTCGCCCACGTCCTTCCACGTCCGTCCATCATCCTCGCTCAGCTCGATGACGGCGCCGTCGTAGTTCATGCCGACGCCCACTTCGAAGTCCCAGGCCTGCTTGAACTCGAGGACGAGGGGCTCGGTGGTGCTCACCTGGAGGGGTGGGGAGGTGAGGCGCATGTCGCTCGGCCCGTTCACGTCCCTCGCGTGGAAGACGTGGTTGCCGGTGGCCGTGGGGTACTCCAGGGGGGTCCAGTTCACGTTGACGCCGTGGTCGTCATTCGTGGCGGTCCAGGGCGGGTTGCTCGACTCCACGTCCTCGGTGGTCGTGGTGGCGGGCTGCTCGTCGTAGTTGGCCCCCACGCGCCAGGTGACCTCGCGGTTGCCCGGACGGGACGGGTCTTCCTGGCGCGTGGTGACGGTGAAGCTCAGCTGCTGGCGCCCCGTCGCGCCCTGGAGCGACACGGGGAGGGTGACCTCCGTCTCCTCCAACCTGTCCAGGGCTGGCACCTGCACCTGGCCACCATTGCCCAGCGTCACGCCCGGGCTGGAGGAGGTGACGGTGGCGACGGTCTGCTCGGTGCGGAGGGCATCCAGGTTGCGCAGCTTGATGCGCAGCAGGCCCGTCTCGCCGTTGTCGAGGATGTTGTCCCGGTCACACGTCTTGGCCACGGCCTCCACGGAGAGGGAGACGACCGTTACGTCCGCCGTGACGTCGTAGCTCTCCACGACGCCGACATGGTCCCAGGAGGTGCGGTCCGGCGCCACCGCGCCCACGCCCGCGCCCCGCCGGGCGAAGGCCTCCCAGAAGCGGCGTCCATCCTCGGCGGAGGAGGCGGAGGCCGCCGCGATGAGCGCGTCTCGTGCTTCCAGGAAGGTGGGCGTGGCGGGCGTCAGCTTGTAGCCGTTGACCAGGTACTGCTTCATGCGCTGTTGGGCCTCCTCGAAGGGGTAGGCACGCAGCAGCGACACGTAGCAGTCCCACAGCTGGGTGGCCCAGATCTCACCCGAGTTGTGGACCTCCGCGTTGGTGGAGAAGGGCGTGGTGGATGCCGAGGCGGGCAGTGGCTCTCCGTTGGCGATATGCCGGAAGGTGAGCGCGTTCCTGGCCATGTCCGCCGAGTAGGTCACGCGCCGCATGCCGAAGAAGGTGCTGTCCTCGGACATGCCGCCGCGCGTGGCGTACCCGGCCACGGCGTAGGCGCCGTTCCAGTGGGAGTTGGCGGGGACGTGGATGTCCTCCGGGCGCGTCATCATCAGCAGGGCGGTGAAGTCCGCCCAGCCCTCGCCCAGGGACTTGCCCTGGTTGTTGGTCAGGCCGGAGGCGTTCCAGACGAGGCGGTTGCTGATGTAGTGGCCCCACTCGTGCGCCGCGATGCTGTTGTCGAGCGTGCCATCCAGGTCGGGGACCAGGACGCGGTGGAGCTTCGTGGTGAGGTCGGGGAGCGTGGCCCGGAGCCTGTTGCCATCCGCCTGCGTGATGTACAGCGAGGGGAGGGTGATGTCCGGAGCGATATCCGCGGCTTCGAGGGCGCCGGACGTGTTGTTCGCGATGATGACACCCACGGCTCCGGCGCTCTGCGCGTTGCGGATCTTCTGCACGAAGGTGCAGCCGCCGCGGTCGATGAAGGCGATCTTCCCGGCCACCTCCGCGGCGTTGGTCAGCGCTTCGCAAGCCGTGGTGGTCGAGTCGCCGCTGACCGCGAGCACGACCTGGCCGCTCAGGTCGAACGACTGCGGGCCGAAGTTGGCGTTGCCCACCGCGTATTTACCCGCGACGCTCGCGGGCGCGGTCACCTCCAGGTACTGGTCATCCAATGTCTCCTCGGGACCGTCGAAGATGAACATCTGCATGATCGGGGACGCACCGTCCGCCGGCGTCGACATGTTCCCGTTGTTGCGGCCGTCGTAGTCCTGCGCCTCGGCATGGATGGGGTCATTTTGCAGGCCGCCGCGGTCGAAGTTGTCCTGCTGGGCGTTGCCCGCGGCCTCGTCGAAGCCCACGTCGTAGAACCAGTCGTGCAGCCAGTTGTTCACGTAGAACAGCTGCGTGGTGGCCGCCTGGCTCTGCCCCGCGTTGGCGGAGGGCTGGAGGCTGAAATCCGTGCTCCGGTCGAACATGCCCGGGGCCGTCACCGTGGCGCGGTAGTCCCCCGTGCCGAAGCCATCCGGATAGACGAGGTCCGCGTAGGCGTCCACGTTGTTGCCCACGGTCTGCGTGGCGCCCTCCGGCAGCCAGGGATCGTTGCGGCTGAAGGGCGCGTTCCGCAGGGTGACGAGCGAGGGGGCCACGTATGGCGGCGCGGCGAAGGTCTTGGGCTTGCCCGTGGGGTGCGGCGTGGCGATCCCACCCGCGGGTCCATCCAGTGGGAGATAGGGCGGCGTGGTCTCCGCCCAGACGCGGTAGCTGAAGTCCGCGTGCGCGGTGAGGTTGTTGCGCATGAGCAGCCGGCCATCGGCCGCGGACACCACGTAGGCGTAGTAGTCCGACTCCCGGCTGTCGGCCGGGGCCGTGTTGAGCTCCAGGTAGTAGGCGGGCACGAGCCCCCTGGCCATCGGGAAGAACACGGGCCTGGCGCGCGCGGGGATGACCAGGCCCTCGGCCAGGGGACGCGCGTAGGGGGCGAGCTGGTAGTGGGTGTAGGCGTCGTTGTCGTCCGCGCGGATGCTCGCCCGCGTGAGCAGGCTGCCCTCCAGGGGGGAGTCGGTCAGATCCTGATAGGCCAGGGAGATGGCCTGGGGGGCCGTCAACTGGTGGCGCAGGCTCGGGGCCCGGGCGGCGGACGTGGTCGCGGAGACATGGGGGGACAGGTTGCCGCTGAGGGCCACGACCTCGTTGTTCGTGTCGAGCAGGACCTTGAGTCCCTGGCGGAACACCTCCACGCCGTCCACCTGCTGGGCGAAGGTGACGACCGACACGCCGCGCGCGTCACGGCTGACGGAGGTGACGTTCGCGCCCGCCTCGGTGAGCGACTCGTGGCCATACAGGGACACGTACTCGCCGAGCTGCTCGCGCGCGGCCTGCTCGGGCTTCATGTTCGCCAGCCGCGCGCGCAACGACGGGGCCTCGGACTTCTTGTTCGCCCAGACGAAGGTGGGCAGGTCGCGCTGCACGTCCCGGTGGGCGACGCGTGCGTCCGTTGCCTCCGGTCGCAGTGGCTTGTTCGCGCGCGGTGAGGGCGGCGGGTCCTGCGGCACTTCGTAGTTCGGCAGGTCTCGCGCCGTGGCACCCGTGCTCGCGAGTGCGAGTGCCAGCCTCGACCACTTGAAAACCAACCCTGTCACTTCGGGGGCTCCTTCCCACGGGCGCGCACCGCCTGGAGCCAACCCGCCTGTGCGTGAGCCTACCCCCCTGTTGGTTTCACCCGCAAAATGGCGGGGACGCCTCCCCGGAAGGAGGGCGTCCCGAGGAGCCGGAGTGGCTCAGGGCTTCTGGATGTCGAAGGAGACGAGCTCCTCGAGCCGCTCGCCGTCCTCCTTGACCTTGCCGATACCGGGCACGAGCCAGTAGGTGCGGTCATCGTCCGGCTTCACCTTGTCCCCGCGCTTGCGCTCCAGGCGGATGGCGTTGGTGAAGGTGCCGGCGGGGGTGGTGACGGTCTCGTTCACGCCCGCCACGCGCCAGACGTAGGTCTTGTCCTTGTCCTCCAGGGTGCCGTCGTCGGCGCGCGTCAGCTCGCGGATGTCCGAGGTGTAGCTCCAGTCCAGGGCCTGCGGCTTGGAGAGCGCCTTGACGGTGGCGGGATTCCAGGTCGTCACCTGCGACACCTTGCCCTGCTTGCGGTCCTCCTCGCGCAGGCGCACCACCGTGCCGTCCAGCTCGAGCTGCCAGGACATCTCCTCCTTGTTGGGCTGGGTGCTGAGCACGGCGATGGCCTTCATGGTCGTCTCGGGCACCACCTGCTCGCCCAGCACCTCCACGCGCTTCTCGAAGGTGCCCTTGGAGGGATCCTTGATGCGGTACGTCCAGGAGGAGCCCCGGGTGAGGGGCCACAGGGTGGTGAGGGCTGGCTGCCCGTCCTCGCCCCCGGTGCCCGCCGGGATGTCCGGCAGCGTCACCGTTCCATCCGGATTCGTCACGGCGGGCTTGTCGCCCTGCCCGGGGAGACTTCCGCCCTCGCCGCAGCCCACCCAGCATCCCGCCGCCACCAGTACCGCCCAACCCCAGCGCTTCATGCCCGATCCTCCTGGCCGCCCTTGCGGGCGGGCAACTCCATCCACCTGAGTCCACGAACGGGGCCGCCCGCGGCGCCACTCAGCGTGGCCGCGAGCGCTCCCGGCTCCTTCTCCTCGACTTCCAATTCCAACCGGCGTCCGTCGAAGTCCAGGGCGCAGGCGCGCACCAGCACGTTGCGCCCGTGCAACGTCTTGCGCAGGAACTCCTCGGCGCGCACCAGGTCATCCGCCTGCGCCGACACGAGCATCCGCTGCTTGGGGGCGTCAGCCTCCTTCTTCTCGAAGAACTCCAGCACCCACAGCAGCAGGCCGACGAACACGGTGCCCACCCCGGCGAGCCCCAGGCTGCCGTGGCCGCACGCCATGCCCAGGCCGATCACCAGGAACAGGATGGCGGCATCGCGCGGATCCTTCAGCCCCGAGCGGAAGCGCACGAAGCCGCCCAGGCCCACCAGTCCGAAGGCCTTGGCCATGCTGTTGCCGATGACGGCGGTGATGACGGCCGCCGCCGTGCACAGGAGGATCTGCGCCTGCACCATGTCCGCCTTGGGCAGGGCGCGGCCGGAGAGCAGTCTCCACGGCCGCAGGGACAACACCGTGCCCAGGAGCACCGCCGCCACCAGGCGTGGCACCATCATGCCCGCGTCCTTGAGGGAGATGCTGGACGCCACGTCCTGGGTGATATCCGTGAGGAACGGCTCCATGGTGGTGCTTTCTCCGCTCTAGAGCGTGGGCTGCGTGTGGTCGACGTCGTGAGCGCGCGGTGTGGCGCGCTCCTGCGGCGGGGTGGCCGTGTGGGCGGCGGCGACGAGGGCATAGGCCTTGTGCAGCACCGGCAGCCGGGCCCCGGTCTGCTCCAGGGCCTGGAGGATGAGGGCCTCGGCGCGCTCCGTCAGGGGCAGGCCCTGCAGCGAGGAGAGCACCGTGGCCGGCCAGCGCTTCACGTGCTCCTCGCGCAAGCGCCAGGCGCGCGCGTCGTCCATTCCGTCCACCGAGTCCAGGGCCTCCTTGGTGAGGGGCGCGCCCTTCTCGCGCAGGGCCCACGCCTCGGGCGTGTCGAGTCCGGTGAGCGAGCGCAGCACGACCTTGCGGGCCTTGTCCTGGAGCGCCTCGCGCAGCTCGCGCGCGAAGGGCGTGTCCAGGCCCGTGGTGCTGCGCAGCACCGCCAGGCGGCTGTGGCCGAGCAGGCTCTCGCGCAGGGCGTCCGCCCGGGCCGAGGCGAGCCCCGCGAGGCTGCGCGCCACGTCGCCGTACAAGCCCCGCTTCACGCCCAGCTCCCGCACTCCCCAGGCCGTCTCGTCGTCCAGCCCGGCCAGGCCGCACAGCACGTCCGCCAGGAGGCCCTCGCCCAGGGCGCGCTCGCGCAGGGACCAGGCCGCGGGCGAGTCGTCGCGCTTGAGGCCGGAGAGCACTTCCGCGGGCGCCTGCTCATAGAGGCGCTCGCGCAGTGCCCTGGCCTGGGGCGATGGGGTGGTGCCGATGCTCGCGGCCACGTCGCGCGGCACCACCTCCGCCAGCAGCTCGCGCAGCGCCCACGCCGGCTCGTCGTCCAGGCCGTTGAGGCTGCGCACCGTGAGGCCCGGGAAGCGCTCCACGAAGCCCAGGCGCCGCTGGTGCGCGCTGAAGCCGGGCAGGCCTCCCAGCAGCCACACCGCGAGCTGCGGCTCGCGCACCTCCAGCCCATCCATCACCCGGAAGAAGTGCTCCTCCACCTCGTCGAGCGAGCGCGGCACCGGTGCCGGCGCGGGGGGCTCGGGGGCCGGCGCCGGGCGGGGGGACGGACTGTCCCGGCCCTCCAGGCGCGCCACCACCGCGTCCACCAGACGCTGCTCCAGCACGTGCAGGGGCAGGTCGTTGTTCTCGATGACGAGCCAGCGCGAGGGCTCCTGGCGCGCCATCTCCCGGAAGGCCTCGCGCATGCTCACGGCGAGGCCCGCGCCGGCCAGGCCCTTGCGGCTGTCGTTGTCCAGGGCGCGCTCACCCTTGCTCTTGCCCAGGCGCTTGCGCAGCCTCGCCAGCTCCGGCTCCACGTCCACGAGGATGACGAGGTCCGGCCACAGGCCTTGCGAGGCCAGCTCGCACGGGGCCCGGAGCGACTCGAGTTCGAGGCCACGTCCGCCGCCGGTGAGCGCCAGCTGCGAGTAGAGGTAGCGGTCGCTGATGCACACCTCGCCGCGCGCGAGCGCCGGGGCGATGACCTCCTCGAGCTGCTGCGCGTCGCGGGCGAGGTTGAGGAAGAACTCGGTGCGCGGCGACATCTCCAGCAGGGAGGCGTCGCGCGTGAGCTCCCGGATGCGGCGGGCCACGGGCGAGCGCAACTCACCGCCCTCCCGCGCGTGCGCCACCTTGTAGCCCAGGCGGCTCAGCCTCGCCGCGAGGAGATTGGACAGGGTCGTCTTTCCGCTGCCGTCGATGCCTTCGAAGTCGATGAACACGGTTGCTCAGCCCTCCGCGATGCCGTCCGCGACGAATTCGTGGACCCTCGCCATTCCCTCGGCGAACTTGCTGTACGCCGGTTTGCACCCGGGGTTGAGCGCCGCCAGCCACTCGGGCAGCTCCGCTCCCAGGTGCTTCACCTCCACCACCACGCGTCCGTCCATCGCGAGCGGCGCTCCCAGCCGCTCCGCGCTCAACGACGTCTGGCCGAGCGCAAGTTGTGTCGTCACCCGGTGAAAGCCAATCTCCCTGTCCACCGTCACACGCCAGGACTGGGAGAACTGGTACACGTGGCGCTGGTAGGTCACCGCGAGCACCGGCATCAGGCTGCCTCCGGCGATGAGCGGCAGCAGGCCCGCCCCGCCGCGCATCACCTGCCCGAAGCGCGCGCGTGGCACCCACACCCGGCGCTTCTGGGTGACGCCGTTGCGCTCGCGCTTGACCTCGAGCACCACGCGCTCCTCGCCCGAGGCCCCCAGGTCCGGCGCGTACTCCTTGGTGCGCACCTTGAGACAGTCCATGGGGGTGTGCAGCGAGCGCAGCGTGAGCGGATAGCCCGGCTTGTCGAAGTAGACGGAGGTGATGCGCGTGGGCTCGGGTGGTGGCGCGTCCAGCATGCCCGACAGACGCGCGCACAGGGCGGGCGCGTCCTCGCGGTGCAGGATGAGCTTGAACTCCCGGCGCAGTTTGGTGACTTCTCCTTCAGCGAACTGGATCATGATGCGCCCTCGCGTGCCGTCAGAAGCGGGTGGCCAGCTGGAGTGAGTATTCGATGCCCGCGAGCTCATCCCCGGGACGCAGCGCGTGCTCGGCCTGGAACTGGGCCTTGAAGTGCCGCGAGTAGAGGAGGTTGAGGCCGCCCACGAGCGCGTAGCCGCGCGCCTTCAACGGACCGGTGAGCTGCAGCAGCTCCGCGCCCGCCACCGGCTGCAGCGCCCAGCCGTCCAGGCCCAGGGGCAGCATGAAGCTGGCCAGTCCCATCTGCCCCATGAAGGGCCCCACGGCGAGCCGTCCGGTGACGTACTCGCCCGTCAGCTCCAGTCCGCCCAGCCGCAGCGACGCGTCCGCCGCCACGGCGTGGTGGCGCGTGCCGTCGAAGACCTCGGTCAGGTAGGTGCTCGTGCCCAGCGTGAGCGCCTTGAAGGGGCGCACGCTCACGCGCAGCGACGCGTCCTCGCCCAGGCGCGTGCCCGAGGCGTCCTTGGCGCCCTCGAAGACGCCGCCCGATATCCGCAGCTTCCACGCCTCCTTGAGGTTCACCTCGCCCATGAGCCCCATGCGCCGGCCGCCCAGCTTGTGGGTGTCCTCGAGGTAGTCGGCCACGAGGCCCCGGTTCATCACCGGCAGGCTCCAGCGCGACTCCAGCTCGCGCGCGAGGAAGGGCGCCTTGAACTGGCCGCCGTACAGCCGCAGTTGCTTGGAGCCGTCGGCCACGCGCACGAAGGCGTCCTTGAGCATCGACTTGGAGGAGAGGTCCGCGGTCACCTCGGCCTCCACGTACGGCAGCGAGGCCGCCAGTCCCACGCGCGCGGACTGCAGGGACAGCGAGCGCGTGTACTGCTCACGCTCGTCCGCGCTCATCCTCGCGAACACCCGCCCGAAGGGCCGCACCTGGAAGCCCCCGTCGTCTTCCTTGCGCAGGCCCTCGCCGCCCTCGGACACCGGCTGCCGCGCGGGCACCTCGGGGGTGGTGGGGGGCTCGAGCGGTTCGAGCTTCTCGATGGGCTCCTGCGCCCAACCCCGTGCTCCCATCAGCAGGAGCGTGGCCATGAGTGCCCGACGCCCCCCCGTGCTCCATTTCCCCCTGCCCATGTCCGCGCCTCCCCAACCCGATCCCGCACGGGCAGGTGCAACAGGGGTGCCTGCCAGTGAAGTCGTCCGGGGGACGACACTCGCCTCGTTCCGCCGTCCAAAAGCCGTCGGGACAAGGGGGAGAGAGGCCGTGAGGGCGTCGCGGGTGCCCACTTTCGAGGGAGGGGCGTCTGTCGAAATTACGGCCCGGTTGTCGAAATTACGGGTCGTTGTTCGGCGCGGGCGGCTCGGGCGCCGCATGGATCTGCGGCGGGGGCGCCTGCCCAGCATCGGTCCCGGGGGAGGGGGGCGCTGGAGGCTCGGCCCGCTCCGTCCGCAGCATGCCCCGCACCGTGTACCCCAGCAGCGCCAGCAGCCCCACGCCCAGCAGCCCCCAGCCCACCATGCGCGACACGGGCGAGTCGCTCACCTCCAGGGGGGCATGGAGCGCCTTGGTGCGTGTCGTCCGGAAACCCACATCGAGCACATGGGGCCCGGTGGACTCGGGGACGAAGGTGGCTTCCCAGTGGCGCGCGCCGCGCTTGACGGTGACGCTCTGGCCGTGGGTGGCGCCGGCCTGGCGCAGGGTGAGGATGAGGGGCCCGGTGAAGGGGGCGCCCTCGAAGCTGCCCACGTCGAGGCTGACGTGGAGCGGCTGGCCCTCGCGGGGAGGCACGGGGCGGAGGCTGCCTTGGAGCCGCTCCTCGGTGTCCGACCAGGAGAGCTCCCAGGCCTCCCCATGGGGGGAGACCTCGATGGCGTCCCGGCGCTCCCGGCTGTCGTCGCTGGGGTGGGCCAGGGCGGAGGAGGCGAGCCACAGGCTCGTCATGAGAGGGAACAGGCGGTTTCCAACGGGTCGTCTTTGCCTCGTCCCATGGGGTCGCCTAAGATGAACCGCCCTGAACTCTCTCACTTCGCGCTTGCTCCCCCCGGCGAGCTACCCGGGATGAACCCTCAACTCTTTGGGAAATACCAGCTCATCAAGAAGCTCGCCACTGGCGGCATGGCCGAGGTGTGGCTCGCGCGCCAGCGGGGCATCGAGGGGTTCGCCAAGAACGTGGTGGTCAAGCGCATCCTGCCGCACCTGGCGGAGGACGCGGAATTCGTCGAGATGTTCCGCAACGAAGCGCTCATCGCCGCCAAGTTCAACCACCCCAACATCGCCCAGGTGTACGAGTTCGGGGAGGCCAACGGCACCTACTTCATCGCCATGGAGTACATCCACGGCGAGGACCTGGGGCGGGTGCTGCGCAAGGCGTACAACGCGGGCGGGTGGATCGCCCAGCCGCTGGCCATCCGCATCGTGGCCGCGGCGTGCGAGGGCCTGTACTACGCGCACACGCGCACGGACGACTCGGGCCGGCCGCTGAAGGTGGTGCACCGCGACATCTCGCCGCAGAACATCCTCATCAGCTTCGACGGCTCGGTGAAGCTGGTGGACTTCGGCATCGCCAAGGCGGCGGACCAGGCGTCCATGACGAAGTCGGGCGCCATCAAGGGCAAGTTCGCGTACATGGCGCCCGAGCAGGCCGCGGGCAAGCCGCTGGACAGCCGCGCGGACATCTTCGCCATCGGGCTGGTGCTCTACGAGATGCTCACCAGCAACCGCCCCCTCAAGCGCGACATGGAGCTGGCCACGCTCCAGGCGGCGCTCGAGTGCAACATCCTGCCACCCTCCCAGGTGGCGGACGTGCCGGCGGAGCTGGACGGAGTGGTGATGCGGGCGCTGGCCAAGGCCGCGGATGATCGCTACCGCGACGCGCGCCAGCTCCAGCTCGCCCTGGAGGAGTTCCTCGTCAGCCAGCGCTGGGTGGCCGGCTCGGTGCAGATCTCCGAGCTGATGGAGGCCCTGTTCGCGGACCGGCTGGAAGAGGAGCGGCGCAGCGGCAACCCGGAGCCGCGCGGCGAGGAGTCCGCGACGGCGGCGCCCGCGGCGCCCGAGTTCCCGGAGTCTTCCGCTCCGCCCCCGCGCAGCACGTCCCGCTCGATGCCGCGGGCCTCCGCCTCGGCGCCTCCTCCCGCGCCCGAGATGGACTGGGAGGCCCCTCCGGGCGAGATGCAGCCGCCGGCGCGGCGCACCTCCATGCGCACGCCCGCGAGCAAGCGCCCGGAGTCGAACATGCTCCCGGTGTCGGGCGAGCCGGAGGCCGAGGAGTGGGAGGCCCCGCCCTCCACGGAGGTGGCGTCGCGCCGCCGCCCCTCGGAGTCCATCCGCCGCTCCGTGCCGAGCTCCGCGTCCATGGCGCGCGCCTCCGGCCGCCAGGAAGCCCCCCGCGGCACGCCCGCGGAGATGCCGAGCGCGCGGCGTCCCAACTCCGAAGTCGCCGGTCCCCGGCGCTCGGGCAGCCGTCCCGGGGAGTCGCCCGTGGAGCCGGAGGTCCGGCGCTCCTCGCCCGCGGCCCTGGCCATCCCCCCGCGTGTGCGCACGCCCGCCGAGGAGGAGGATCCCGAGCGCACGGTCCTTCCGCCTCCCGAGCCGGAGCCGGTGCGGCGTCGCACGGGCTCGCAGCCCGCGGCCGTGGCCCCGGCCGAGCCCGCGGTCCGCCGGCGCACGGGCAC